>NZ_JBEZUT010000123.1:0-23470 GCF_040636595.1 Kitasatospora sp. NPDC036755 | reverse complement strand
GCCGCGCCCGGCGGCGCTGGGCCACGGGTTGGGCCTGGCCGCGCTGCTGCTGCTCGGGCCGGCCGCGTCGGGCGGGGACCGTCCGTCGCGCGTCGCGCTGGTGCTGGCGGCGGCGGTGTCGGTGGGGGCGGCCGAGGGGGCGGCCCGCTGGTACCGGCGGGCCGCCCGGGGCCACCTGGGCGCGGCGGGCACCCTGGCCGAGTTCCGGGCCCGGATGCGCCCGGTGCTGCCGGTCGCGCTGGCCCTGCACCTGGTGGTGCTCGGGGGGTTGAGCTTCGCCGCGCTGGCGGTGCTGGCCGTGGTCGCCCCGCGCCCCGGGCCGGGTCACGGCGGCGGGCTGCTGCACCTGGCGGCCGAGCGGGCCGGACCCGCCGCGTGGGCGGCGCAGGGCGTGCTGGGCCTGCTGCTGGTGCTGCCGGTGCTGCTGGCGCGGTGCGGCCGGACGGCGGCCGCCGCGGCGGGGGCGTCGGCGGGGGCCGTGGCGGTGCTCGAGCCGCTCGCCCTGGGGCGCTCCGCCCCGGAGGCGTGGCTGCTCGGCGGCGGCACCGTCGCGGTGGCGCTGCTGGCGTACGCCGGGGCGGTGCTCGGCCGGGCCGGCACGCACCGCTGAGCGCCGTCCGCCGACCGCCGCCGCCGGCGGTTCCCGTTCGACTGCTGTTGGGGCCCGGTTCACGGTCCCCGCTCTCGTCCCGTTCGTTGAACTTCGTTGAATTCGGTCCGCCAGGTCGTCCCGAGCTGGCTTCGTGGAAGGACGCCCCCGATGAGGGTGCTGCTGCTGGGCGCCGACGGCTTCATCGGCCGCCGGGTCACCGATCGTCTGCTGATGGACCAGGAGTTGCAGGTGACGGTGCTCGGCCGGCGCGACTCGGCCGACATCCGCTTCGACCTGACCACCGGGAGCCCGGGCGCGCTGGCCCGGTTCCTGGACGCGGTCGCGCCGCAGGTGGTGATCAACTGCGCGGGCGCCACCTACGGCAGCTCGCGCACCCTGATCCGGTCGAACACGCTGGCCGTCGCGACGGTCTGCGAGGCCATCAGGCGCAGCCGGGAACCGGCCCGGCTGGTGCACGTCGGCTCGGCCGCCGAATACGGGCCGGTGCCCGGCGGGGTGCCGGTGTCCGAGCAGGCCGAGCCGCGGCCGGTCGGCCCGTACGGGGTGTCCAAGCTGGCCGGGACGGAGCTGGTGCTGGCCTCCGGGCTGGACGCCGCGGTGCTGCGGGTGTTCGACGTGGTGGGCCCGGGGGCGCCGACCGCCTCGCTGTTCGGGCGGCTGGCCGAGGGCCTGCGGCGGGCGCTGGAGCGGGACGAGCACCAGGTGCGGATGCCGGACCTGTCCGGATACCGGGATTTCGTGGACGTGCGGGACGTCGCCCGGGCCATCCAGGCGGCCGCGGTGTCGGCCGCCACCGGGGTGGTCAACATCGGCAGCGGGCACGCCGTCCGGGCCCGGGACGCGGCCCAGCTGCTGGTGCGGGCCTCGGGCTTCGAGGGGCAGATCGTCGAGGAGAACCGGCCGGTCCTGCTGCCCGCGCAGGCGGCCGGGGCGGGCGGCGAGCACCCGCACGGCCACCACCTGCCCGGGCACCGCCCGGAGGGGCACCGGCCGGAGGGCCGGCCGGCGCCGGGCGAGCCGGTGCCGTGGCGGCAGGCGGACGTGCGCACCGCCAGGGACCGTCTCGGATGGCGGACGCAGGTGCCGCTGGAGGAGTCGCTGGGCGACGTCTGGCTGGAGACGGCCTGCCGGGTGTGAGCGTGCCGCCGTACGCCCCGGGCCCGTCAACCACGGGCCCGGGGCGGCATTCCGGGCCCCGCCGCGGGTTCCACGATCCGACGCCGCCCGTCTCGCCCATCGGACGGGCTGTCTCGGAATACCGAGGGGGCGTGACACTGTTGGCCTAGAGAGCCACCCCAGTGGCGGAGCAACAACCCCGCACCGAGGCTGGCCCTGGCCACCCGAACAAGACCCATCGGAGTCCCCGTGTCGTTGCCACCCCTGGTCGAGCCGGCCGACGAGCTCACCGTTGACGAGGTCCGCCGGTACTCCCGCCACCTGATCATCCCGGACGTGGGCATGGCGGGGCAGAAGCGGCTGAAGAACGCCAAGGTGCTGTGCGTCGGCGCCGGTGGCCTCGGCTCGCCGGCCCTGCTCTACCTGGCCGCCGCCGGTGTCGGAACGCTGGGCATCGTCGAGTTCGACGTGGTCGACGAGTCCAACCTGCAGCGCCAGGTGATCCACGGTCAGTCGGACATCGGCCGCTCCAAGGCGGAGTCGGCCCGCGACTCGGTCAAGGAGATCAACCCGTACGTCGACGTGGTGCTGCACCAGGAGCGCCTCGACAACTCCAACGTCATGGAGATCTTCTCCGGCTACGACCTGATCGTGGACGGCACCGACAACTTCGCCACCCGCTACCTGGTGAACGACGCCGCGGTGCTGCTCGGCAAGCCGTACGTGTGGGGCTCGATCTACCGCTTCGACGGCCAGGCCAGCGTGTTCTGGGCCGAGCACGGCCCCTGCTACCGCTGCCTCTACCCGGAGGCCCCGCCGCCGGGCATGGTCCCCTCCTGCGCCGAGGGCGGCGTGCTGGGCGTGCTGTGCGCGTCCATCGGCTCGATCCAGGTCAACGAGGCGATCAAGCTGCTGGCCGGCATCGGCGACCCGCTGGTCGGCCGGCTGATGATCTACGACGCCCTGGAGATGAACTACCGCCAGGTGAAGGTCCGCAAGGACCCGAACTGCGCCGTCTGCGGCGAGAACCCGACGGTCACCGAGCTGATCGACTACGAGGCCTTCTGCGGCGTCGTGTCGGAGGAGGCGCAGGCCGCCGCCGCCGGTTCGACCATCACCTCGCAGCAGCTGAAGCAGTGGCAGGACGACAAGGAGGACATCTACCTCATCGACGTCCGCGAGCCCGGCGAGTACGAGATCGTCAACATCCCCGGCGCGGTGCTGATCCCGAAGAACGAGTTCCTGATGGGCGACGCGCTGGAGAAGCTGCCGCAGGACAGGAAGATCGTGCTGCACTGCAAGTCGGGCGTGCGCTCGGCCGAGGTGCTGGCCGTGGTGAAGGCCGCCGGCTTCGGCAACGCCGTGCACCTGGGCGGCGGCGTGCTCGGCTGGGTGAACCAGATCGAGCCGCACAAGCCGGTCTACTAGAGCACCGGCACGTAGAGCACCGACGCAGGAGGGCCCGCCGCAACCGGCGGGCCCTCCTCGCGTTCTCCGGGTGCCCGGGCGGCTCAGAGCGCGTTCTTGCGCTGGAGCACGTTGTAGGCGATCCAGCCGGGGATCACCGGCAGCCAGAAGGTGAGCGCCCGGTAGAGGAAGACGGCCGGGGTGGCGACCGCGGGGGAGACGTCCGCGACGGTCAGGGCGCCGATCAGGGCGACCTCGACCGGGCCGATGCCGCCCGGCGTGGGGATCGCCGACCCGGCCGCGTTGGCGGTCAGGAAGACCACCGCGACGGCCGAGAAGCTGACGTCGCCGCCGAAGGCCTGCACCGAGAAGTCCAGGCAGGCGGTGAAGGAGAGGGTCAGCAGCAGGATGCCGCCGAAGCCGGTGACCAGCTTGCTGGGCGTCTGCATCAGGTCGAGCATCCGCGGCACCACGCCGAAGAACAGCGAGCGCAGCCGCCCCAGCACGAACCGGCGCAACGGTGCCACGGCGGCCACCACCAGGGCCAGCACGGCGGCGGTCAGCACGCCGATGATCACCGCGCGGGAGGCGGAGAGGTCCCCGTTGGTCTGGCTGCCGGTGATCAGGCCGAAGCTGAACAGCAGCAGCAGGTGCCCGGCCAGGCCGGCCAGCTGGGAGGCGCCGACCGAGGCCACCGCCTGCCCCGAGCGGATGCCGGCCTTCTGCAGGTAGCGGGTGTTGAGCGCGATGCCGCCGATCGCGGCGGGGGCGACCAGCTTGACGAAGGAACCGGCCAGCTGGGCGGCGACGGTGCGCCGGAACGGCAGCCGCTCGGGGACGAAGCCGGTCAGGCTCATCGAGGCGGCCACGTAGCTGAAGGCGGCGGCGAGCAGCGCGGCCGCGGCCCAGGCCCAGTTCATCTGGGAGAGCTTCAGCTGGGCCGGCTTGATGGTGGTCAGGGCCAGGTAGGCGGCGAAGGTGAGCGCGATCACCATGATCAGCGTCTTCGGCTTCAGCCGTTCCAGCTTGGCCGGGGCCATCGGGGCCTCGGGGGCGATCTGCAGGATCTGGCCGCGGATGCGGCTCAGCAGGTCCTCCCCGGCCGCCGCGATGTCCTCCTCGGCCTGCTGCTGGGTGCGCTCGCCGGCCGCGACCTGCTCCAGCGCCCTGGCCCGGGCGGCGGCCTTGCGCTCCTTGGTGAGCTTGGCGAGGTCGACCCGGGTCGAGCGGCTCATCCCGACCGGCTGGAGCAGCGGCAGCGCCTGGGCCACCCGCTCGGCGCCGAGCACCGCGTTGGCGGTGGCGACGGCGCGTTCCGGGCCGATCCGCAGCGCGAAGGTGGTGAGCAGCTGGGCGACGTCGATCCGCAGGGTCAGGTCGGTGGCGGCGATGTCGCCGCCGGAGAGGTTGACCAGGCAGCCGCTGCGCCCGTCCACCACCAGCAGCGACTCGCCGGTGAGCCGGCGGTGGGCGATCCGGCGCTCGTGCAGGGCGGCCACCGACTGCCAGATCGAGGCCATCACCGGATCGGTGACCTCCTCGTCGGCCAGTTCGTCCAGGGTGCGGCCCTCGACGTTCTCGTACACCAGGATCGCGGCGTCCGGGCCGAGCTCGGAGGTGGCGACCAGCTGCGGCGCGCGGGCGCCCGAGGCGGCCGCCGCGTACGCGATCAGGGCCTCCTGCTCCAGCGCCTGGCGCAGCGACTGGGGGCTGCGGCGCACCGCGACCGAGCGCAGCCGCAGCCGCCGCCAGGCCCGGTAGAAGAAGCCGGAGGCCTGCTGCTCGCGGTCGATGATGTGCACGTCCAGCGGGGGGCCGCCCTGCTGGGTGACGTGGTAGCGGCGGGTGCCGCCGGGGGCGTCGGGGGCGCGCACGGCGCCGGCCGGGGTGAAGCCGACCTTGCGCAGACCGATCATCAGGTGCTGGCCGGTGGGCCGGATGTTGGGGGAGCCGATCGCGTACAGCGTGCCGTAGGCGACGGACCAGCCGATCAGCACGGTGAGCAGCAGCGACAGCGGGGTGGTGTAGCCGCCGAGCAGCTCGGTGACCCCGCTGAAGACCACCACCACCCACAGGGCGACCCGCCAGCGCGGTCTGCTCGACATGCCGACGGCGGTCATGTAGGCGATCACCGGGGCGAGGTAGCCGTGCACCGGGTCGGTGAGGGTGCCGTTGCTGTCCAGCGGCAGCCTGGTCAGGGCGTCCCGGGTGTGCTCGGAGGCGCCCTCGGCCACCCACCAGTCGATGCCGAGCGAGACGCCGTACGCCAGCACCGAGGCGAGCACGCCGTCGGCGACCCGCAGGCCGTCGCGTTTGATCAGCCGTTCGACCGCGAAGGCCAGCGGCACGGCGAGCACCGCGACGCTGGAGAGCAGGCCGGTGATGGTGGAGAACACCGCGGAGAAGTGCGGCGCGTTGGAGGCGATGTCCTGCTCGATGCCGGTGGTGGTCCCGGTGGCGATGCCGGCCAGGACGAAGACCGCGACCAGCCCGAGGACGCCGGCCAGGAAGCGGATCAGGTCGGACGGGCGGTGCGCGCGGGCGGCGAGCAGCGGCTCGTCGACGTCCAGGTGCGCGGCCTCGTCCAGCGGGTCGGGGTCCCCGGGCGGGGCCGTGGGGCCCGCCGGGGCCGGCGGGCCGGGGTCGGCCGGTTCCGGGACGGCGGTCTCGGGGGCCGCGGCGTTGTCGGCCGGGGGCGGGCCGGGCTGTCCGGGGGGCTTCGCGGGTACGGGGGTCTTGATCGTCCGGTCCTTGATCAGGGAGACTTCCGGCGTCGGCCCCGGTTCGGGCCGGCCTTCGCTCCCGCTCCCGGGCGGCGACGGCACGGCGGCAGCGGACTCGTCGGAGTCCTTGTCCACGCCCACGTCAGCCGTCCCGGTCATCTGGTCTTGTCCTCGTATCACCACTCACCGCCCCGGAAGATGGTGGCATGCCCCGGCCTCCCGTGCGGGACAGGGGGCGGATCGGGCGCGGCGGATCGTTCGCACGGCGCCGCGAGCGCGCCCCTGTAGGGAAGGATGCCGCAGGTGACGGACGCAACACACGACAGCCCTCCGGACGCCCTGCCGCCGTTCGCCGAACTGGTGCTCGACCTGACCGAGCGGATTCCACCCGGCCGGGTGATGACCTACGGCGACGTCGCCGAGTACCTCGGCCAGGGCGGCCCCCGACAGGTCGGCCGGGTGATGGCCCTGTACGGCGGCTCGGTGCCCTGGTGGCGGGTGATCCGCGCCGACGGCCGGCTGCTGCCCGGGCACGAGCAGCGCGCCCTCGCCCACTACGGCGACGAGGGCACCCCGCTGCGCGAACTCGCCGACCCGCCCCGGGTCGACCTCCGGCGGGCCCGCTGGGACGGGGACGAAAGTCCCTGAAACCCGCACCCGGACGGGAATGACGGGGCAGGATCGTAGGCTCGATGCGGGCGGACCCTCCGCGGGCCCGCCCCCGCCGTGCCCCGCCCGCCCCACCGTTCGACCCCAGGACCGAGTTCGTGACCTCCCCCTACCGGCTCGTGCGCAGCCCGCTCGTCCAGCCGGAACCCCCCGTGCTGGACGACTACCAGCGCGCCGTGGTCGAGCACGCCGGCGGCCCGCTGCTGGTGCTGGCCGGGCCCGGCACCGGCAAGACCACCACCCTGGTCGAGGCCGTCGCCCGGCGGATCGAGGACGGCACCGACCCCGAGCGGATCCTCGTCCTCACCTTCAGCCGCAAGGCCGCGACGGAACTGCGCGACCGGATGTCCGGCCGGCTCGGCAGCTCCGCCGCCGCCCCGCAGGCCACCACCTTCCACTCGTTCTGCTACGCCCTGCTGCGCGCCCACCAGGACCCGCAGGACTACGCCGAACCGCTGCGGCTGCTCTCCGGCCCCGAGCAGGACGTCATGGTCCGCGAGCTGCTGGCCGGCGGCGCCGAGGACGCCAAGCACGGCAGGTCCCGCATCGAATGGCCACTGGACCTGAGGGCCTGCCTGACCACCCGCGGCTTCGCCGACGAGGTCCGCGCCGTCCTCGCCCGCAGCCGCGAACTCGGCCTCGGAGAGGCCGAACTGGAGCGCTTCGCCCAGGGCGTCCAGCGCCCCGACTGGGCCGCCGCCGCCCACTTCCTGGCCGACTACCTCGACGTGCTCGACCTGCGCGGCGTCCTCGACTACGCCGAACTCGTCCACCGCGCCGTCCTGCTCGCCGAACGCCCCGAGGTCGGCGAACAGCTGCGCCGGCGCTACGAGGTCGTCTTCGTCGACGAGTACCAGGACACCGACCCCTCCCAGGTCCGGCTGCTGCGCCAGCTGGCCGGCGGCGGGCGCGACCTGGTCGCCGTCGGCGACCCGGACCAGTCGATCTACGCCTTCCGCGGCGCCGACATCAACGGCATCCTCGACTTCCCGCAGACCTTCCGGCAGACCGACGGCAGCCCCGCCGAGGTCAAGGTGCTGCGGGTCTCCCGCCGCTCCGGCGCCGTCCTGCTCGCCGCCTCCCGGGAACTCGCCCGCCGGATGCCGATGGGCCGGCTGCCCGCCGACAAGCTCGCCCAGCACCGCGCCCTGCTGCCCTCCCGCGAGGGCGGCACCGTCGAGGTCTACACCTACCCGACCCCCGGCGCCGAACTGGACTCGATCGCCGACCTGCTGCGCCGCGCCCACCTGGAGGACGGCGTGCCCTGGGGCGAGATGGCCGTGCTCGTACGGGCCGGCGCCCGCTCCATCCCCGGCGTGCGGCGGGCGCTCGGCGCCGCCGGCGTCCCCCTGGAGATCGACGGCGACGACCTGCCGCTGCGCGAGGAGCCCGCCGTCGCCCAGCTGCTGCTCGCCCTGCGGGTCTGCGCCGACCAGGCCGCCCGGGACAAGCAGGGCGACCCGGACGCCCCGGACCCGCTCACCACCGAACTGGCGCACGCCCTGCTCACCGGGCCGCTCGGCGGCCTCGACGGCTCCGACCTGCGCCGCCTCGGCCGCGCCCTGCGCGAGGAGGAACGCGCCGCCCTGCGCGCCGACGGACACCCCGCCGCCGCCCCGCGCCCGGCCGGCGAACTGATCCGCGAGGCCCTCGCCGAACCCGAGCGGCTCGTCGCCCTCGACCCCGCGCACGCCCGCCGTGCCCGTGACCTCGGCACCCTGCTGCGCAAGGTCCGCGAGCTGCTGGCCGGGGGCTGCACCGCCGAGGAGGCGCTCTGGGAGCTGTGGGACGGCAGCCGCCGCTGGCGCGAGCGCCTGGAACGGGCCGCCCTGCGCGGCGGCGCGGCCGGCCGCAACGCAGACCGCGACCTGGACGCCCTGTGCGCCCTGTTCGAGACCGCCGCCCGCGCCGAGGAACAGGTCACCGGCCACCGCAGCGCCCTGGACCTGCTCGCCGAACTCGAAGCCCAGGACATCGCCGCCGACACCCTCACCGTCCGGGCCGTGCGCCCCGAGGCCGTCCGGCTGATGACCGCCCACCGCTCCAAGGGCCTGGAGTGGCGCCTGGTCGTGGTGGCCGGCGTCCAGGACGGCCTCTGGCCCGACCTGCGCCGCCGCGGCTCCCTCCTGGAGGCCGACCGGATCGGCCGCGACGGCCTCGCCGAACCGCTCTCCCCGGGCGCCCTGCTCGGCGAGGAGCGCCGGCTCTTCTACGTGGCCGCGACCCGGGCCAGGGAGCGGCTGATCGTCACCGCGGTCAAGGCCCCCGCCGACGACGGCGACGAGCCCTCCCGCTTCCTGCGCGAGCTCTACCGCGAGGACGTCGACCCCAGGACCGGGCGGACCGTCCGCCGCACTCCGCCGGTCACCGTCGAGGACGTCACCCACCGCCCGCGCCGCCCGCTGTCCGTCGCCGCCCTCGTCGCCGAACTGCGCGCCGTCACCGTCGACCCCGCCCGCTCGCCCGAACTGCGCCGCGCAGCCGCCGAACGGCTCGCCACCCTCGCCGCCGCCACCGACGAGGACGGACTGCCGCTGGTGCCCGCCGCCCGGCCCGAACGCTGGTGGGGCCTGGACGACCCGACCAGCGCCCCCGAACCGCTGCGCAGCGCCGACGCGCCGGTCCGGCTGTCCGGCAGCGGGCTGGAACAGCTGGAGAGCTGCTCCCTGCAGTGGTTCCTGGACAAGGAGGTCAAGGCGCGCGGCGCGGGCTCGGCCGCCCAGGGCTTCGGCAACGTGGTGCACGCCCTCGCCGACGAGGTCGGCTCCGGCCGCACCCCCGCCGACCTGGCCGTGCTCATGGAGCGGCTGGACACCGTCTGGGACGCGCTGGCCTTCGACGCGCCCTGGAAGTCCCAGCAGGAGAAGACCGAGGCCCGCTCCGCCCTGGAGCGCTTCCTCAACTGGCACGTCCTGGAGCGCGGCCGGGACCTCGTCGCCACCGAGCACGGCTTCGACGTCACCCTCGACGTCGGCGGCGTCTCGGTGCGCATCCGCGGCTCGATGGACCGGGTGGAGAAGGACGCGGCCGGGCGCGCCTACGTGGTCGACTTCAAGACCGGCAAGCAGATACCCACCGACAAGTCGCTGCCCGAGCACAAGCAGCTCGCCGTCTACCAGCTCGCCGTCCGGGCCGGCGCCCTGAACGAGCTGCCCGGCTTCACCGGTCACCCGCCGGACACCGGCGGCGCCGAACTCGTCCACCTGCGCGAGCCCGCCGCCAAGGCCGCCCAGGACGCGCCCAAGGTGCAGCGCCAGGAGCCGCCGGAGGGCGAGCCCTGGATCGAGAACCTGCTCGCCGAGGCGGCCGGGAAGGTGCTCGCCGAGCGCTTCGTCCCGCAGACCGGCGGCGGCTGCGACCGCTGCGCCTTCCGCCGCAGCTGCTCCGCCCAGCGCGACGGGGCGCAGCTGGTCGAGTAGCGGCCGGGCGGCGGCGGGGCGGAGCTTGTCCGTCGCTCCGGTTACCGTTGCGTGGTGACCGCCGTGCTCAGCCATCCCGACCAGCTCAAGGAGCTGCTGGGGATCCCGTTCAACCGGGAGCAGATGGCGGCCATCGGCGCCCCCCTGGAACCGGCCGTGATCGTGGCCGGCGCCGGCTCCGGCAAGACCACCGTGATGGCCGCCCGGGTGGTCTGGCTGGTCGGCTCCGGAGCCGTACGGCCCGAGGAGGTGCTCGGCCTCACCTTCACCAACAAGGCCGCCGGCGAGCTCTCCGAACGGGTGCGCCACTCCCTCCTGAGGGCCGGGGCGATCGACCGGGACGCCGCCGAGCCGCTCGGCGACCCGGAGATCTCCACCTACCACGCCTTCGCCGGCCGCCTGCTCAAGGAGCACGGCCTGCGGATCGGCATCGAGCCGGACGTGCGGCTGCTCGCCGACGCCACCCGCTTCCAGCTCGCCGCCAAGGTCCTGCGCACCGCCCGCGGCCCCTTCCCCGCCCTCACCGGCACCTTCGCCAACCTCGTCGCCGACCTCACCGCGCTGGACGGCGAGCTCGCCGAGCACCTGGTCGAACCGCAGACCCTGCGCGCGTTCGACGAGGAGCTGCTGGACACCCTCGCCACCGTCAAGCTGACCAACGACGACCTGCGGGCCGTCCCGGCCACCGCCCGGGCCCGGCTGGAGCTGCTGCGCCTGGTCGAGGACTACCGGCGCCGCAAGCGCTCCGCCGGGCTGATGGACTTCGGCGACCAGATCGCCGCCGCCGCCCGCCTCGCCCAGCAGCGCCCGGAGGTCGGCGAGCTGCTGCGCGGCCAGTTCAGGGTGGTGCTGCTGGACGAGTACCAGGACACCTCGGTCGCCCAGCGGCTGATGCTCGCCGGGCTCTTCGGCGCCCCCTCCGACGGCGCCCGCCCGGGCACCGGCAGCGGCCACCCGGTGACCGCCGTCGGCGACCCCTGCCAGGCGATCTACGGCTGGCGCGGCGCCTCGGTGGCCAACCTCGACGAGTTCCCCCGGCACTTCCCGAAGGCCGACGGCCGCCCCGCCGAGCGCTACGCGCTCAGCGAGAACCGCCGCAGCGGCGGCCGGCTGCTCGCCTTCGCCAACGAACTCGCCGCCCCGCTGCGGGAGATGCACGAGGGCGTGGAGGCGCTGCGCCCGGCCCCCGGCGCCGAGCGGGACGGCTACGTGCGCGCGGCGCTGCTGCCCACCCACGCCGAGGAGATCGACTGGCTGGCCGACTCGATCGCCCACCTGGTGCGCACCGGCACCGCGCCCGGCCGGATCGCCGTGCTGTGCCGCGGCGGGGCGGCCTTCCCGGACGTCCACGCCGCGCTGGTCGCTCGGGAGGTGCCGGTCGAGGTGGTGGGCCTCGGCGGGCTGCTGCAGCTGCCCGAGGTGGCCGACCTGGTGGCGGTCTGCGAGGTGCTGCAGGATCCGACGGCCAACGCCGCGCTGGTGCGCCTGCTGATCGGCCCGCGCTGGCGGATCGGCCCGCGCGACCTCGCGCTGCTCGGCCGCCGGGCCGCCGACCTGGTGCGCACCGACCGGCCCGAGGGCGTCGAGGCGCTGGCCGCGGCGGTCGCCGAGGCCGACCCGACCGAGGTGGTGTCGCTGGCCGACGCGGTGGAGACGTTCCTGGACTCCCCGTCCGGCGAGCAGGGGAAGCCGGACGAGCTGCCGTTCTCCGCCGAGGCGCGGGTGCGCTTCGCCCGGCTCGCCGCCGAGCTGCGCGAGCTGCGCCGCTCGCTGGCCGACCCGCTGATGGACGTGCTGCACCGGGTGCTGGCCGTCACCGGCCTGGAGGTCGAACTCGCCGCCTCCCCGCAGGCGCTGGCCGCCCGGCGGCGGGAGACCCTGCACGCCTTCCTGGACGTCGCCGCCTCCTTCGCCGACCTCGACGGCGATCCGGGCCTCGCCGCGTTCCTCGGCTTCCTGCGCGCCGCCCAGGAGTACGAGCGCGGCCTGGACAGCAGTCTGCCCGGCGGCGAGGACACCGTGAAGGTGCTCACCGCGCACAAGTCCAAGGGCCTGGAGTGGGACGTGGTGGCCGTCCCCGGCCTGGTGCGGGGCGCGTTCCCCTCGTCGAGCCCGCGCGAACGCTGGACGAGCACCAAGCGCGTGCTTCCGCACGCCCTGCGCGGCGACGCCGAAACTCTGCCCGACGTCCGCGGCGGGTGGAACGGGAAGTCGATGACGGCGTTCAAGAAGGAGCTCGCCGAGCACTCCGCCGTCGAGGAACTGCGCCTGGGCTACGTGGCGTTCACCCGCCCCCGGTCGCTGCTGCTGGCCTCCGGGCACTGGTGGGGGCCGAGCCAGAAGACCGTCCGCGGCCCGTCCGCCTTCCTGGAGCGGCTGCGCGAGCACTGCGAGCGGCCCGGCGCCGGCGAGGTCGAGCACTGGGCCGAGCAGCCGGAGAAGGGCGCCGAGAACCCGGCGCTGGCCGCCCCCGTCGAACGCCCCTGGCCGCTGCCGCTGGACCCGGCCGCCCAGCACGCCCGCCGCCGGGTCGCCGGGGTGGTGCGCTCGCGGGTGGCCGGCGCGCCCGCGCCCGATGCCGAGGAGATGGCCCCCGAGGACCAGCGTCAGGTCGCCTCCTGGGACCGCGACCTGACCGCGCTGCTGGGCGAGTTGGAGCGTTCCCGGCGCACCGCGCGGGACGTGCCGCTGCCCGCCGCGCTGTCCGCCACCCAGCTGCTGCGGCTGGCCGCCGACCCGGACGGCTTCGCGCACGAGCTGGCCCGTCCGATGCCGCGGCCCCCGCAGCCGGCGGCCCGGCGCGGCACCCGCTTCCACGCCTGGGTGCAGTCCCGGATCGAGCCGCTGCTACTGGTCGAGCCCGGTGCGCTGCCTGGGGCCGACGACGACGGCATCGAGGACGAGCAGGACCTGGAGCGGCTGAAGGAGGCGTTCCTGCGCACCCCGTACGCGCAGCGCAAGCCGTACCGGGTGGAGGCGCCGTTCCAGCTGGTGCTGGCGGGCCGGGTGGTGCGGGGCCGGATCGACGCCGTCTACCGGGAAGATGACACGTTGTCGGAATCCGGTGGTGCGTCACGCTACGAAGTGGTGGACTGGAAGACCCACCGGGAGGAGACCGCCGACCCGTTGCAGCTCGCGGTCTACCGGCTGGCCTGGGCCGAGCACGCGGGCGTCGATCCCGAGCAGGTCACGGCTTCGTTCCTGTACGTCCGCAGTGGCCGGATCGTCCGTCCGGCAGGACTTCCTGACCGAAAAGAGTTGGAACGGCTCCTGATCGGGAACAGTGACTATTGAGTCACACAGAGCATCCAAGTCATCACACCAGTGCCCGAAACCTGTGCGTCGTGCACGTTTCGCGCCTATTGTGGGGTCGGTAACCGGTCAACCCCCGTGCTCCGGCCGCCAGCGAGGCCCGTGTTCCCTAACCCTCAGTCATCGCCGCAGGTGCCCTCGGGCATCGGCGTCTTCTGCTGGAGAGACCGAAGTTGAGCGCGACCGGATGGATCAGAGAGCGGTTCGCCGGGCCGACCCAGGGGCCCGCCCCGCGCGCGACCGGCACCTGGCCGAGGACGGCACTGTCGCTGCCGTTCATCGGCATGGTGCTGATCGTCGCCCTCGACTACCTCAGTGGCACCGAGGTGACGGTCGAACCGGCCCTCACCGCCGTGCCCGCGCTGGCCGCCGTGGTCAGCCGCCGAACCTGGTACCCGCTCGCCATCGGTCTGGGCACCGAGGCGGCGGCCTTCCTGATGGCCATCCGCAGTGACACGATCGGCGAGTCCGTGCACGCCGCCAGCGTCTTCGCGATCCTGCTCGTGGCCGCGATCGGATGGGTCAGCGCCACCCTGAGGCTGCGCCAGGAGCAGGCGCTGGCCGACGCCCAGCTCGTCGCCTCGATCGCCCGCCGGGTGCTGCTGCGGCCCGTTCCCGAGCGGGTCGGCACCGTACGGGCGGCCGTCCACTACGAGGCCGCCGCCGCGCACGCCCGGATCGGGGGCGACCTCTACGAGGTGGTCAACACCCGGCACGGGGTGCGGGCCGTGGTCGGGGACGTGCGCGGCAAGGGCCTCGGCGCGGTGGAGACGGCCGCCGCCGTGCTCGGGGCCTTCCGCGAGGCCGCCCACCAGGAGGCCGCCCTGGACCGGGTGGCCGGCTGGCTGGCCGTCAGCCTCGACCGCGCCCTGCACGAGAACGACCACCCGGGCGTGGAGGAGGAGTTCGTCACCCTGGTGCTGATCGGGGTCGGCCCCGGCGGCGCCGCGGAGATCGTCAACTGCGGCCACCCGGCCCCGCTGCTCCTGCGCGGCGGCGAGGTCCGACAGCTCGAACTCGCCGAGACCGTGCCGCCGTTGGGCGTCCTCGACCCGGCCGACGTCAACCCGCCGGTGCACCGGCTGCTGCTCCAGGGCGACGACCGGGTGCTGCTGTTCACCGACGGGGTGATCGAGGCCCGCGACCGCGCCGGCGTCTTCTACCCGCTCGCCGAACGCTTCCCGCGCTGCGCCGGCGGCCGCCCGGCCGACGTCCTGCAGCGGCTGCACGAGGACGTGGTGCGCCACGTCGGGCGCCAGCTCGGCGACGACGCCGCCATGTTGCTGCTCCAGTTCGACCCCCCGCCCGCCCTCGGGTCCGGCCCCCACCGGGACGGGAACACCGTCCACCTGCCGCAGCAGGCCGGAGTCCTGACGCGCCAGTAGGTGCGCCGGACGTACCGCCGGGGGTGCCGTCAGAGGCGCACCTCGACCAGCAGCGGGCGGTGGTCCGACACCGCCGCGCGCGGCGCCGCCGCCGGGCCGACCGCCGTGCGCGGCACACCGATCGCCAGCACGTGGTCGAACTGCACCGCGGGCCGGTGCGAGGGGTAGGTCGGCGTGCGCGCCAGGTCGTACCAGCCCTGCAGTCGGGGGCGAGGCTCGCGCACCCGGCGCCGGCGCGGCTCGGCCAGCGCGGGCCGGGCCCGCCGGGCCGCCCGCAGCTCGCGCACCCGCGCCCTCGGCGCGGTGCGCTCCAGGGCCGTCGCCCCGCCGAGCACCGTGCGCGGCACGGCGCCGACCAGGTTGAAGTCCCCCAGCACCAGGTACGGCTGGGGCAGGTCGGCGATCCAGCGCCGGATGCCGGCCAGCTGCGCCATGTTCCAGCCGGGGACGAAGGACAGGTGCGCCGCCACCACGGTGAACGGCCCGCGGTCGCCCTCCAGGACGGCCGCCAGGGCCGCCCGCGGTTCGTCCGGCACCGGGGTCAGCCCGCGCCGGCCGGCCACCCGCAGCGGCAGCCCGAACGGCGCCGGGGCGAACCGCCGGGCCCGCCAGTGCCGCACCGGAAGCCTCGTCAGCAGCGCGGTCCCGTAGGAGGGCGGGGCGTCGTCGCCGACCTCGCCCGGCCCGTACACCCGCAGGCCGCCCGGAGCGGACGGCTCCGGCACCCAGCCCGCCACCGGCGCCGGGCGGCCGTGCAGGGCCGCGGCGAAGCGCCAGTCCTTGGCGCCCATCGCCGCGGCCGCCACCGCCGCCTGGTCGGTGCCGCCGGAGCGCGCCTGGTAGCGGTCCACCTCCTGGAGCGCCAGCACGTCGGCGTCCAGCGCGGCCACCGCCTCGGCCAGCGGCCCGCCCGCGTCGGGCGGGTAGGGCCGTGGTCCGCCGTCCGGGGCGAGCGGCTGGCCGTGCAACAGGTTGAAGGTGGCGATGCGCAACTGGCTCACACCGCACGACGGTACCCGCTCCCCGGGCCGGGCGGCCCCGGCTTGAGGCGGTACGACATACCGGGTATACATACTCGGTATGTCCATCCGTCACGGTCTGCTCGCCCTGCTCGACCAGGGCCCGCGCTACGGCTACCAGCTGCGCACCGAGTTCGAGGCGCGCACCGGCGCCACCTGGCCGCTCAACGTCGGACAGGTCTACACCACGCTGTCGCGCCTGGAGCGCGACGGACTGGTGGAGCCCGCGGGGGAGGACGACGAGGGCCACCAGTTCTACGCCGCCACCGACGCCGGCCGCGAGGAACTGCGGAGCTGGTTCGACACCCCGGTGCCCCGGACCAGCCCCCCGCGCGACGAACTGGCGATCAAGCTCGCCATGGCGGTGACCGTCCCCGGAGTGGACGTCTCCGCCGTCGTCCAGGGCCAGCGCCGGCACAGCATCAAGGCGCTCCAGGACTACACCCGGCTCAAGGGCCGCGCCCTCGCGGGGGAGAAGCGCCCCGGCGCGACGCCCTCCGCCGGCAACGACCTGGCCTGGCTGCTCGTCCTCGACCAGCTCATCTTCCAGACCGAAGCGGAGATCCGCTGGCTCGACCACTGCGAGACCCGGCTCGCCCAGCAGGCCGAACTCCTGCAGGCCCGCACCGCCGAGGCCGCCGGCGACGGGGCCGCGCCCGCCAAACGCGGCCGCCGCCTGCGCACCTGAGCCCCCGCGGAACCCGAACCACCAGGCTCGGCCCCGACGCCGAGCGCACACCCAGCACAAGGGGGGAATTCGTGTCCCACACCGATGAGGCCCGGCAGACGCCGGTGCTCCACCTGGAGAACGTCACCCGCGTCCACGGCCAAGGCGCCGCCGAGGTCCAGGCCCTGCGCGGCGTCGACCTCAAGGTCCACCCCGGCGAGTTCGTCGCCGTCATGGGCCCCTCCGGCTCCGGCAAGTCGACCCTGCTCACCCTGGCCGGCGGCCTGGACACCCCGAGCGGCGGCCGCGTCCTGGTCGAGGGCTGCGACCTCGGCGGGCTCAACCGCAAGAAGCTCGCCCAGGTCCGCCGCCGCTCCGTCGGCTACGTCTTCCAGGACTACAACCTGATCCCGGCGCTCACCGCCGCCGAGAACATCTCGCTGCCGCGCGAACTCGACGGGCTGTCCACCCGCGCCGCCCGCCGCGAGGCCCTCACCGCGCTCGAGGAACTCGGCATCCCCGAGCTCGCCGACCGCTTCCCCGACGACATGTCCGGCGGCCAGCAGCAGCGCGTCGCCATCGCCCGCGCCCTGATCGGCGACCGCCGCCTGGTCCTCGCCGACGAACCCACCGGCGCCCTCGACTCCACCACCGGCGAGGCCGTCCTCGCCGTCCTGCGCGCCCGCTGCGACGCCGGCGCCGCCGCCATGATGGTCACCCACGAAGCCCGGCACGCCGCCTGGGCCGACCGGGTCGTCTTCCTGCGCGACGGCCGCATGGTCGACGAGTCCGTCAGCCAGGACGCCGCCAGCCTGCTCGTCACCGCCGCCGGCAACAGCCTGAAGGTGGACGAGTGAAGCTCAGCGCCTGGCGGGTCGCCCTGCGCATAGCCCGCCGCGACGCCCTGCGTGCCAAGGGCCGCAGCGCCCTCGTCATCGCCATGGTCGCCCTGCCCGTGCTCGGCGTCACCGGCGCCGACGTGTTCTTCCGCAGCGCCGAACCGACGCCCTCCGAGCGCGCGGTGCGGATCATGGGCCAGGCCGCCGGCGAACTGCACATGATCGACCGCGGCTCCTCCGTCAAGCAGGCGCCCGACCCCGAGCAGGGGTACACCCTGCAGCGCCCCAAGGACGACCTCAAGCCCGGCGAGACCCCCACGTACACCCCCGCGCAACAGCGCGCCCTCGACACCGCCCCCGCCGAGCTGGCCCGCCAACTGCTCCCGGCCGGCACCGTCCTGGTGCCCGAGCTCCAGGGCCCGTACACCGCCGCGACCAGTGCCGAGGGCCTGCTCAGCACCCGGGTCGCCGAGGCCGACCTGAGCGACCCGGTCTGGCAGGGCCGGATCGTCCTGCTCAAGGGCCGGGCCCCCGCCGCCGACAACGAGGCCGCCGTCACCCAGGACTTCCTCAAGCGATCCGGGCTCAGGATCGGGGACAAGACCGCCGTCCGCGGCCTGGAATCCAGCCCCTTCACCATCACCGGCGCCTACGAGTACCCCGGCGAACTGCGGGCCACCGAGCTCACCGCCCGCCCCGGCACCCTGATCAACCGGCTCCCCCCGGACCCCGACGACCCCAACGGCGGAGACCCCACCCGCTGGCTCGTCAAGCTCCCGGCCGGCACCGCCGGACTCGACTGGCCCAAGGCCCGCGAACTCAACGAGTACGGCTTCACGCTGACCTCGCGCGCCGTCCTCGCCGACCCGCCGCCCCGCTCCGAGGTCCCGTACTTCACCGAGGCCGGGCAGTTCGACTCCGGTCCCAGCTTCTTCAACCGGACCGACATCGTCATCCTCGCCACCGTCGTCGGCATGGCCCTGCTGGAGATCGTCCTCCTCGCGGGCCCCGCCTTCGCCGTCGGCGCACGGCGCTCCCGGCGGCAGCTCGGGCTGCTCGCCGCCGCCGGCGGTGAGCGGGCCAACGTCCGCGCGGTCGTGCTCGGCGGCGGCATCGTCCTCGGCCTCACCGGCGCCGTGGTCGGCCTCGGCCTGGGCGTCGGCCTGGTCGCCCTGCTGCGCACCACCGCCGAGGAGAACGCCGGACGCCGCTTCGGCCACTTCGCCGTGCAGCCGCTCGACCTGCTCGGCATCCTCCTGGTCGGGCTCGTCACCGGCCTGCTGGCCGCTGTCGTGCCCGCCGTCCAGGCCTCCCGCCAGGACGTCGTCGCCGCGCTCACCGGCCGCGACACCCTCAAGCCGCCGAGCCGCAGGCTCGCCCTCGTGGGCCTGCTGATGATCGGCGGCGGCGCTGCCCTCGCCCTGTTCGGCGCCACCGGCGGCTTCGGCAACCGCAGCTTCGCCGTCCTCGGCGGCTCGGCCGTCGCGGAACTCGGCATGGTCGCCCTCGTGCCCTACCTGGTCGGCCTGTTCGGCCGGCTCGGCCGCTGGCTCTCGCTCGGCCCCCGGCTCGCCCTGCGCGACTCGGTGCGCCACCGCGGCCGCACCGCTCCCGCCGTCGCCGCCGTGATGGCCGCCGTCGCCGGCTCCGTGGCCGTCAGCGTCTACATGGCCAGCTTCGAGGAGCAGTACCGGCGCGAGTACGTCGCCTCCGGCCCGTCCGGTGCCGTCATCCTCGGCAGCGGCTGGCAGAACGACGAGAAGATGCTGCCGCAGATGCGCGAGGCCGTCGAGAAGAGCATCCCCGACCTCGGCCCGCGCGCCGACGTCCAGCGCGTCCAGCCGAAGGGCGACTGCGGCCCCGGCGTCTACTGCGGCTACGTCAGCGTCGAACTGCCCAAGGAGGACCGCTGCCCCCTGATGGACTCGAAGGAGACCCTCACCGACGCCGAGCGCGAGCGGATCCTGAGCGGCGACAAGCGCTGCCAGACGAACCACCGCCGCGGCAACGCGTTCAACCCGGTGACGGCCGGGGGCACCGTCCTGCTGCGCAACCTCTTCGGCGTCACCGACAAGGCCGCCGGCTCGGCCCTTGCGGCCGGCAAGGCGGTGGTCTTCGACGAGCGCTACATCAAGGACGGAAAGACGATCATCCGGTTCAGCGCCCCGGGCACCGTTGACGGGAGCGGCTCGGCCAGGCCCGCCGACATCGAGCTCGTCGTGGACGCCTTCCTCGCCTCACCCGCGCTGCCCTCCCCCGCCCAGGCCGTGCTCAGCCCGGAGACCGCCGACCGGCTGGGCTTCACCACCGCCCCGGCCGGCGCGGTCTGGCTGCCCGAGGGCATGCCCTCGGACGGCGCCCAGCAGAAGGCCGACGGCGCGCTGTCCAAGCTCAGCGACCACGACGTGCTCAAGATCGAACGCGGCTACCAGTCCCCGGCCGGACTGATCCAGCTCGGCCTGAACGTCTTCGCGGGCATCGTCGCCCTCGGCGCGGCCGGCATCGCCACCGGACTGGCCGCCGCCGACTCCCAGCGCGACCTGACCACCCTCGCGGCGGTCGGCGCCGAGCCCCGCATCCGGCGCTCGCTGTCCGGCTTCCAGTGCGGGGTGATCGCCGCCATGGGCACCCTGCTCGGCGTGGTCTGCGGCGTGGTGCCGGGCGTGGCGCTGCGCAAGGTCGAGGCCGCGGCGAGCAGCTACCCGGGAATGAGCGCCGAGGAGCTCGCCGACAAGGCGTCCCTGGTCTTCCCGTGGCCCACCATCGCCGTCACCGTGCTGCTGCTGCCCGTGCTCGCGGCCGCCCTCGCGGCGCTGATGACCCGCTCGCGGATCACCCTGCTGCGCCGCTCGGGCTGAGGCCCAGGCCCCGCGCCCGTTCCGCCACCCCCGTCCGCACCGACACCGCGGCGGGGGTGGCGGCCGTCGTGGCGGGTCGCGACGGCCGCCCCGACGGGGCCGGGGCGGGGGCAGCGACGGGGTGCGGAGGCCGGGGGTGACGGAGGTTACAGCCCCGACGGCGCCCGGCAGCCGGACGGCCGGGGCGGGCACCCGTACGGGCGAACTACAGTCGTCGGTATGACGAGAACCCCGGACAGCGTCGTCCGCTCCTACATCGACCAGCACCAGGCCGCCTTCCTCGCGGACCTCTCCGAGTGGCTGGCCATCCCCTCGGTCTCCGCGGACCCGGACCGGGCCGGTGACGTGCGCCGCTCGGCCGAGTGGCTGGCCGCCAAGCTGGGCACGACCGGCTTCCCCGTGGCCGAGGTGTGGGAGACCGACGGACTGCCGGCGGTGTTCGCCGAGTGGCCCTCCGGGGACCCGTCCGCGCCGACCGTCCTGGTCTACGGGCACCACGACGTGCAGCCCGCGGCCAAGGAGGACGGCTGGGAGACCGAGCCGTTCACCCCGACCGTGGTCGACGGCCGGCTGTACGCGCGCGGCGCCGCCGACGACAAGGGCCAGGTGTTCTTCCACACCCTCGGCGTGCGCGCCCACCTGGCCGCCACCGGCCGCACCGCGCCGGCCGTCAACCTCAAGCTGCTGATCGAGGGCGAGGAGGAGTCCGGCTCGCCGAACTTCGCCGAGCTGGTCCGGCGCGAGGCCGGGCGGCTGGCCGCCGACGTGGTCGTCATCTCCGACACCGGCATGTGGTCGGCGACCACGCCGACCGTCTGCACCGGCATGCGCGGCCTGGCCGACGCCCAGATCGACCTGTTCGGGCCGGACACCGACATCCACTCCGGCTCCTTCGGCGGCGCCGTCCCCAACCCGGCGCAGGTCGCGGCGGAGCTGGCCGCCGCCCTGCACGACACCGACCGCAAGGTCGCGGTCCCGGGCTTCTACGACGGCGTCGTCGAGCTGACCGAGACCGAGCGCGAGCTGTTCGCCGAGCTGCCCTTCGACGAGGAGCAGTGGCTGCGGGTCGCCAAGTCGTACGGCACCCGCGGCGAGGCCGGCTACTCCACCCTGGAGCGGATCTGGGCCCGCCCGACCGCCGAGGTCAACGGCATCTGGGGCGGCTACACCGGCCCCGGCGGCAAGACCATCGTCCCGACCTCGGCGCACCTCAAGCTGTCCTTCCGGCTGGTCGCCGGGCAGGAGGTGGAGAAGGTCCGGGACGCGGTGCGGGCCTGGGCGGCCGAGCAGGTGCCCGCGGGCATCCGGTACGAGCTGGTCTTCCCCGGCGCGACCCGGCCCTGCCTGACCCCGCTGGACCACCCGGCGCTGCAGTCGACCGTGCGCGCGATGGGACGGGCCTTCGAGCAGAAGATCCTCTTCACCCGCGAGGGCGGTTCCGGCCCCGCCGCCGACCTCCAGGACGTGCTGGGCGCGCCGGTGCTGTTCCTCGGCATCTCGGTGCCCTCGGACGGCTGGCACTCGGTCAACGAGAAGGTCGAGCTGGACCTGCTGGCCAAGGGCGTGGAGACCGCCGCGTACCTCTGGGGCGACCTGGCCGAGAACTTCCGGCCGGAGGCATGAGCACCGCCGCGCGCACCGGGGCCACCCGCGCCGGTGGCCCCGGTGCGCGCACCATGGCAGCCAGATCACTCATCCGGATGATTCACCACGTGGGGATGGAACAGACGTGAGCACCGTGCCTGAGACCGAGCGCCCGCTGCCCCTGGCACTGGCCCGGTCCGGGGTGGACCGCGCGGCCGAGCACCGTTTCGACGAGCCCTGGCTGGCGGCCGCCTGGAGCCACCCGAACACCCGGGTCCTGCCGATCGCCGGCGGCGAGGCGTTCGTGGTCGACACCGCGCAGGGCACCGAACTCGTGCTGCTGCCCTCCTTCGAGGCGCCGCAGACCGGCGACCGGTACTTCCTCGGCACCGACGAGGACGGCGTCTCGTACTTCGCGCTGGCCGGCGAGAGCCTGCCCGGACGCCTGGACGGCGACGCCCGCCCGGCCGGGCTGCGCGAGGTCGGCGGGCTGCTGTCCGACCGGGACGCCGGGCTGCTGGTGCACGCCGTGGCCCTGGAGCACTGGCACCGGCTGCACAGCTTCTGCTCGCGCTGCGGCCACCCGACCGAGAAGGCCGGCGCCGGGCACGTGCGGCGCTGCACCTCCTGCGCCGCCGAGCACTACCCGCGCACCGACCCGGCGGTGATCATGGTGATCACCGACGAGCAGGACCGCTGCCTGCTCGGCCGCCAGGCGCTGTGGCCGGAGGGCCGCTGGTCGACGCTGGCCGGGTTCGTCGAGCCGGGGGAGTCGATCGAGCAGGCCGTGGCCCGCGAGGTGCACGAGGAGGCGGGCGTGCGGGTCGGCGAGGTGCGCTACGTCGCCAGCCAGCCCTGGCCGTTCCCGTCCAGCCTGATGCTCGGCTTCCTGGGCCGGGCGCTGCCCGGCGGCACCGAGATCACCGTGGACGGGGAGGAGCTGGCCGAGGCGCGCTGGTTCTCCCGGGAGGAGCTGCGGGCGGGGATGGAGGCGGGCGAGATCCTGCCGCCGTCCGGCATCTCGATCGCCCGGCACCTGGTCGAGCTCTGGTACGGGGAGCCCCTGCCCCCGGCGGCGCGCTGGTAGTGCCGCGGCGCGGCTGTGGTTCCGGGGCCCGGCTGCGGTCCCGGGGCGGGCGGCGCTCCGGGTCCCGTGGTGCGCCGGTGGTTCCGCGGCGTGCCGGTGGCCCCGGGGAAAGGGGCTCGCGGGAAAGCGGCTCGTACGAAAGGGGGCGCGTGGCGAATTCCACGCGCCCCCCGTTTATCTCTCCAGCCCCTTCCCGCATTCGCCACGGCCAGCTGTTCGTATCCGGACGGGCCAGTTCTGCTACCGGAAGGGGTCCGCTCCGGCCCGTTGTCAACCCGCTCGGACGGTATTGCCGGAAACCGCTGAAACCGGCTCGCCGCGCTCGCTACATTCACGAGGGTGACAATCCCCCGGGGCACCGCCCAATCCCCCAAATACCAGCGCCTCGCCGCCGACCTGCGCCGCCGGATCGCCGAAGGCGAGTTCACCGCCGACGCCGCCCTGCCGGTCGAGAGCGAACTGGAGCGCCAGTACGGCGTCGCCCGCAACACCGTCCGGCTCGCCGTCGACGTCCTGGTCAACGAGGGCCGCCTGGTCCGCCTCCAGGGCAAGGGCACCTACCTGCGCGAACACCCCGTCCTGGACCACCGCGCCTACGGGCCCTGCCTGCCCCCCGCGCCGCGCGACTGCCTCGCCGCGCCCTCCGCCGTCTACCTGGGCGAGGCGGCCGAAGCCGGCTCCTCCTTGCTCCCCACGTACTTGTAGACCGTCGGGCGCGACAGCTGCGACTCCTCGACGATGTCGGAGACCGTGGTGCGGCGGTAGCCGTTGC
>NZ_JBEZUT010000122.1:0-23929 GCF_040636595.1 Kitasatospora sp. NPDC036755 | reverse complement strand
CGAGTCCGGCGGCGTCGGCGTCCAGCCCGGCGCGCAGCAGTTCGGGCAGCACGGCCTCGGCGGGCCGGGCGCGCAGGGCGGCGGCCCAGGAGGGGAGCACCCCGAGGGCGTCCAGCAGCCGGGCGGTGGCGGCGGCCGGCCGGAATCCGCAGAGCGCCTCGAAGTCGCCGAGCGCGCAGAGGAGTTCGGGCTTGTGGCCGCGGTCCTTGAACACCCGCTCCGGCGCGTCCGGCGCCAGGCCCCGGGCCTGCTCGGCCGCGTACCCGGCCTCGGCCTGGGCACGGGTGGGGTGGACCTGGAGGGAGAGCGCCCGGTCGGCGGCCAGCACCTTGAGCAGGAAGGGCAGCGCCGGGCCGAACCGCCGTACGGTGTCCGCTCCGAGCAGGCCGTCGGGGTCGGCGTCGATCAGTTCGTCCAGCGGCCGCGGGGCGCCGTCCCCGAGGAGCAGGGACGGCGCCGACGGGTGGGCGCCCAGCCAGAGTTCGGCCTGCGGGGTGCCGTCGGGCGCGGTGCCGGTGAGCGCGGGGATCGCGGTGGGCGAGCCCCAGGCGTAGCGGCGGACGGGGTTGCGCAGGAGGGAGAACGGCGGCATGCGGGCGGCTCCGGGGAGGTTCAGCGGCAGAGCGCGGCCGCGCCGATCAGCCCGGCGTCGGTGCCGAGTTCGGCGCGGCGCACGTCCAGGCCGCGAATGTACGAGAGGGTGGCGTAGCGGTCCAGGTGGCGGGTGAGCGGGGTGAACAGCACGTCCCCGGCCAGGGCCACGCCGCCGCCGACGACGACCCGGGAGAGGTCCGTCAGGGCGGCCGTGGCGGCGATCCCGGCGGCCAGTGCCTGGGCGGCGCGGTCGAAGGAGTCGAGGGCGGTCCGGTCGCCCGCGGCGGCGGAGGCGGCGACGGCCCGGGCGGTGCGGTCGCCGTCCACCGGCTGCCAGCCCGTGGCGAGGGCCCGGCGGGCGATCGCGGTGCCGCTGGCGAGGCCCTCCAGGCAGCCGCGGGAGCCGCACGGGCAGGGCTCGCCGTCCAGGTCGACGGTGATGTGACCGAGGTGGCCGGCGTTGCCGCTGGGGCCGGGGCGCACCGCGCCGTCGAGCACCAGCCCGGCGCCGACGCCGGTCGACACGACCAGGCAGAGCGCGTTGTCGGCGCCCCGGGCGGCGCCCTGCCAGTGCTCGGCGGCGGCCATCGCCACGCCGTCCCCGGCGAGGCGGACGGGCAGTGCGCGGGCCGCCACCGCCGGGTGGGCGGAGACCGCCGCGACGAGCGGGAAGCCGCGCCAGCCGGGGATGTTGACCGGGCTGACGGTGCCGCCCGCGAGGTCGACCGGGCCGGCGCTGCCGATCCCGAGGGCCGTCACGGCGGCCCAGTCGGCCGTCCCGGCGAGCCGCTCCAGCACCCGGTGCACCACGGCGAGGACCGCGGCGCCCGGCTCGGCGGCCGGAGTGGGCAGCTGGAACCGGTGCCGCAGCCGTCCGTCGGCGTCGACCAGCGCCCCGGCGATCTTGGTGCCGCCGATGTCGAGGGCGGCGAACAGCGGGGTGACGGGCACGGCGGGCTCCAGGGGTCGAGGGGCGGGCGGCGCCCCGGCCGCGGGGGCAGGGGCGCCGAACAGCGTAGGGGTCAGGCCGTCGCCCGCAGGCGCAGGGTGACCAGCTCGAAGGGGCGCAGCGCCAGGCGCACCGCGCCGTCCTCCACCGCCACCTCGCCGCGGGTGCCGTCCCAGGGCCGCTCCAGCAGGTCGCACGGGACGGCGTCGGCCAGCGGGAAGGAGGTGGTGAGCCGGCCCCGGGCGCGGCCGCCGCCCGCCTCGTAGACCCGGACGACCAGGTCCCCGCTGCGGTCGTCGGCGAGCTTGACGGCGCTCACCACCAGGGCGTCGTTGTCCAGCTCCACCAGCGGGGCGACCCGCTCGGCGCTGCCGGTCACGGTCCGCTCCGGCAGGCCGATCCGGTAGCCCTCGCGGACGGCGTCGCCGATCGCCGCGCCCGGCACCAGGGCGTGCCGGAAGCGGTGCAGCCCCTGGTCGGTCTTCGGGTCGGGGAAGCGCGGCGCGCGCAGCAGCGAGAAGCGGACCGTGGTGGTGGTCCCGCCGTCCTCGGCGCGCACCGCGCGGGTGACGTCGTGGCCGTAGGTGGAGGCGGTGACCAGGGCGACGCCCCAGCCGGGCTCGTCGAGGTGGACGAAGCGGTGGTTGCAGGCCTCGAACTTGGCGGCGTCCCAGCTGGTGTTGGTGTGGGTGGGCCGGTAGAGGTGGCCGAACTGGGTCTCGGCGGCGTAGCGCTCGGTGTGGACGTCCAGCGGGAACGCGGCCTTGAGGAACTTCTCGGTCTCGTGCCAGTCGACCTCGGTGTCGATGTCCAGGCGCTGCTCGCCGGCCGGCAGGGTGAGGGTCTGGACGACGGTGGAGGAGCCGAAGGAGCGGGCGATCCGCACCGAGGCGCCGGCCGGGGACGATTCGGCGGTGAGCGAGTCCAGGCCGGTCAGGTCGGTGACGGTGTTGCGGTAGAACTGGTCCACGTCCCAGGCGTCCCACATGTTGGGGAAGTCGGGGTGCAGCTGGAGCAGATTGGCCCGGCTGCCGGGGGCGACGCTCTCCCGGCCGGTGGCGAGCTCGACCACCGAGACGAGCAGGCCGTCGGCGTCCACGACGGCCTCCACCAGACCGTTGCGCAGCGTGAAGCCGCCCTCGGGGCGCTCGACCGCCTCGCAGTGGCCCGCCGGTGCGGCGAGCGCGGCGGCCCCGCCGGCCGGCACCGCCGAGCGGGTGTGCGGCGCCGCGTTGAACACCAGCTCGCGCCCGCCCTCGGCCGCCCCGGCCAGCGCCTGCTGGGCCGCCCCGATCAGGCCCTCCAGCTCGCCGGCCAGCGCCGCGTACGTCGCCTCGGCCTCGCGGTGCACCCAGGCGATGGACGAGCCGGGCAGGATGTCGTGGAACTGGTGCAGCAGCACCGTCTTCCAGATCCGGTCCAGCTGCTCGTACGGGTAGGCGAAGCCGGTGCGCGAGGCGGCGGTGGCGCACCAGAGCTCGGCCTCGCGCAGCAGGTTCTCGCTGCGCCGGTTGCCCTGCTTGGTCTTGGCCTGGCTGGTCAGGGTGGCGCGGTGCAGCTCCAGGTAGAGCTCGCCGACCCAGACCGGAGGGTTCGGGTACTCGGCCTCGGCCTTGGCGAAGAACTCGGCGGGGTTCTCCCAGCGGACGGTGGCCGAGCCCTCCAGGTCCTTCATCCGGGCCGCCTTGGCGACCATCTCGCGGGTGGTGCCGCCACCGCCGTCGCCCCAGCCGGTCGGGGCGAGCGAGTGCCGGGCGACGCCCTTGTCCTTGAAGTTCTTCGCCGCGTGGGCGATCTCGCTGCCCTTCATCGAGCAGTTGTAGGTGTCCACCGGCGGGAAGTGGGTGAAGATGCGGGTCCCGTCGATGCCCTCCCAGAGGAAGGTGTGGTGCGGGAACCGGTTCACCTGGCTCCACGAGATCTTCTGGGTCAGCAGCCACTTGGAGCCCGCGTTGCGGATGATCTGCGGCAGGCCGCCGGTGAAGCCGAAGGTGTCCGGCAGCCAGGCCTCGTGGTTCTCCACCCCGAACTCGTCCAGGAAGAACCGCTTGCCGTGCACGAACTGCCGGGCCATCGCCTCCGAGCTCGGCATGTTGGTGTCGGACTCGACCCACATGCCGCCGGCCGGGACGAACCGGCCCTCGGCCACGGCCTTGCGGACCCGCGCGTACACCTCGGGGCGGTGCTCCTTGATCCAGGCGAACTGCTGGGCCTGGGACATGGTGTAGCGGAACTCCGGCTCGTCCTCCAGCAGCGCCGTCATGTTGGCGGTGGTGCGGGCCACCTTGCGGACGGTCTCGCGCAGCGGCCACAGCCAGGCGGAGTCGATGTGCGCGTGGCCGATCGCGCTGATCCGGTGCGCGGAGGGCACGGCGGGCGCGGCCAGTACCGCCGTGAGCTCGGAACGGGCCTTCCCAGCCGTGGAGTTGACGTCCTGGAGGTCGATCGCGTCGAGGCAGCGCTCGACCGCGCGCAGGATCTCCCAGCGCCGGGGGCCGTCCACCGGCAGCTCGGCCATCAGTTCGCCGAGCACCTCCAGGTCCATCACCAGTTGCCAGACCGTCTCGTCGAGGACGGCGAGGTCCATCCGGGCCAGCTTGTACTGCGGCTGCTCGCCGGCCGTCTCCTTGTCGCCCAACTCGGTGGGCAGGAAGGGGTGGTAGTCCAGGATGACGGGGTTGGAGGCGGCCTCGACGTGCAGCAGCACCTGCTCTCCGCCGGCCGCCGGGGCGGCGATCCGCACCCACTGGTTCTGCGGGTTGAGGCCCTTCACCGGGGAGCCGTCCGGGCGGTAGACCAGGCCCTCGCACTGGAAGCCGGGCATGTTGGCGTCGAAGCCGAGGTCGATCAGCGCCTCGACGGTGCGCCCGGCCCAGGCCCGCGGCACCGTGCCGGTCACGGTGATCCAGCTGGTGCCCCACGGCGCGCCCCAGGCGTCGCCCACCGCGATCGGGGTGCGCGGGGCGGCCAGGCCCTCGGCGACCGGGACGGGTTCGCCGGGCGCCGTCCAGATGCCGACCTCCAGCGGGACGGACTCGGGGTACACGGCCGGTCGGATGCGCTCGTCCAGGACGCGCTTGAGGCGGGACTCGACCAGGGTGCGGTCATCGTGCATGTCAGCGGGCTCCGTTGCGTGGCTGAGGTGGGCGGGGCGGGGGTTGCGAAGGGGGGCGGGCTAGCGGGAACGTACGTCGGCGGGGCGCACCACCTCGGTGATGCCGCGCGCGGCGAGGTGGGCGCGGTCCTCGGCGCGCTCGGCGAGCACCGCCGTCGGGCGGGCGCCGTCCTCGGCGAGGCGCATGAACGCCTCGTACACCGGTCCGCCCGGGCCGCAGACCGAGCGGTTCGGCGAGGTGAGCTCGTCGCCGGTGGCGACCACCACGGCGGTGCTGCGCGGCTTCGGCGGCTGCCAGGACCGGCGGGCCTCGGCGGCGGCCTCGGCGAGCCGGGCACCGGCCGGCTTGACGGCGCGGTCGGTGGTCAACAGCCCGAGGCTGTACTCCAGTTCGGGGAAGTCGGCGAGCGAGCGGTCCACGTCGTGCGAGCACCACCAGGTGACGCCCCACACGTCGGGGCAGTCCAGCACGGCCTCGACGGTGGCGCCGGTGAAGCGCGCCGCGTCCTCGGCGGTGATGTGCGGGGCGGGCGCGCCGACCTCCTGCAGCCAGACCGGGCGGGCCGGGTCGTCGGCCCAGGCCTTGGACAGCTCGACCAGGTACGCGGCGTGCTGCGCGGTGGCGGTGGAGTGGGCGCCGTAGCGCTGGGCGGTGCCGTTGAACACCCAGGAGTGCACGGCGGTCACGGCGCCGAGCCGGGCCGAGTGCCAGGGCGTGAACGGGTGCTCGTCCAGGTACCAGGCGGCGTCGTAGGAGGCGTGCAAGTGCAGCCCGCCGGGGGCGCCCTGCTCGCAGGCGTCGAGCATCCGGCGCAGCCAGGCCTCGGCCTCGGCGGGGGTGGCCCGGTCGGGGTCGGGGTGCGGGCCGCCGGAGAACTGGTTGATCTCGTTGCCGAGCGTCATCCCGAGGAAGTTGGGCCGCTCGCGCAGCGCGCCGGCGAGGGTCCGCAGGTAGGAGGCCTGGCCGTCGAGCACCTCGGGGTTGGTGAAGATGTTGCGCCGGTGCCAGGTCTGCGTCCAGGACGGCAGGAAGTCGAAGCTGGACAGGTGGCCCTGCAGCCCGTCCACCGCGACGTCCAGCCCGCGTTCGCCGGCCGCGTCCACCAGGGCCGTCAGCTGCTCGACGGCGCGCGGGCGGATCAGGGTGCGGTTGGGCTGGAACACCGGCCAGAGCGGGAACACCCGGACGTGGTCCAGGCCGAGGCCGGCGATGGAGTCGAAGTCTGCGCGCACGGCGTCGAGGTCGAAGTCGAGCCAGTGGTGGAACCAGCCGGCGCTGGGGGTGTAGTTGACGCCGAAGCGGGGAGCGGTGGTCATCGGGGGGGCTTCCTCAACGGGTTCGGGGCGTACGGTCGGTGGGCTTCCCTGGCCGGGCTATCCCTTGACGGCTCCCTCCTCGACGCCCTTGAAGAAGAAGCGCTGGCAGACGCCGAACACCACGACGATCGGCAGGAAGGCGATCATGGTGCCCGCCGCGATCAGCCGGGGGTTGGCGGAGAAGGTGCCGTTGAGGTACTGCAGCCCGACGGTGAGGGTGTACTTCTGGGGGTCGTTGAGCACGATCAGCGGCCACAGGAAGTCGTCCCAGGCGCCGATGAAGGTGAAGATCACGATCACGCTGAGCATGCCGCGCACGTTGGGCAGACCGATGTGCCACAGCCGCTGCCAGACGTTGGCGCCGTCGACCAGCGCCGCCTGGTCCAGCTCGGCCGGCACGGCGGCGAAGGCGGTGCGCATCAGCAGCACGTTGAGCATCGCGATCGCGCCTGGCAGGGCGACGCCGGCCAGGCTGTCGGCCAGGCCGAGGCTGCGCACCAGGACGTACTGGGAGACGATGGTGACCTCGCCGGGCAGGATCAGGGTGGCGAGGAAGAGACCGAGGACGAGCTTGGCGCCGCGGAAACGCAGCCGGGCGAGCGCGTACCCGGCCAGCGTGCAGCCGACCACGTTGCCGGTGATGCAGACCACGGCGACGATCACCGAGTTGAGCGCGTAGGTCCACACCGGGATGACCTCGGCGACCTTGCCGTAGTTGTCCAGGGTGGGCTGGTCGGGCAGGAAGCTCGGGGTGCGGGTGTAGACGTCCTCGGCGGGGCCCTTGAGCGAGGTGGACAGCTGCCACAGGAAGGGGCCGATCACCAGCAGCAGGACCAGCGCCAGGAGCAGGTAGCGAGCGGCGGTCTGCGCGGTGGAGGGGGTGTTGAAGCCGCGGGCGGGCTTCCTCTGCTTCCCGGGCTTCACGGAGTTCCCGGGCTGTGCGGAGTCCGCGGGGGCGTGGTCGGAGGTACGGACGGTGGTCATGGGCTCAGGCCGCCTTCCGGTTCAGCCGCATCAGGAACAGCATCGGGCCGAGGGTGATGACGAACAGCAGCAGGCTGAGCGCCGAGGCGTAGCCCAGGTGGCCGTTGAAGCCGCGGCTGTACATCTGGATCAGCATCACCACCGACATGTCCCGTCCGCCGGGGCCGCCCTGGCCGTTGGAGAGCACGTACAGCTCGGAGAAGACGCGCAGCGAGCTCACCGAGATCAGCGCGGAGATCAGGATCATGGTCGGGCGCACCCCGGGCAGGGTGACGTGCCAGAACCGGTGCAGCGGGCCGGCGCCGTCCACGGCCGCCGCCTCGTGCAGCTCGCGCGGGACGTTGGCGAGGGCGGAGAGGTAGATGACCATGTAGTAGCCGAGGCCCTTCCAGACGGTCAGGGCGATCGCGCTGAACAGCAGCAGCCACCGGTCGGTCAGGAAGGGGACGGGGGAGTCGGCCAGGCCGCTCTGCCCCAGCAGGCCGTTGACCAGGCCGCGGTCGTCCAGCACCCAGCCCCAGATCAGCGCGACCACGACGGCGGAGGCGATCACCGGGGTGTAGAAGGCGGTGCGGAAGAAGGTGATGCCGGGGATCTTCCGCTGCACCAGCAGGGCGAGCAGCAGCGGCAGGACGGTCAGCAGGGGCAGGCAGACCAGCATGAACACGATGCTGTTGAGCAGGGCGTCGGCGAGCTGGTCGTCGTCCAGCAGCCGGCCGTCGTTCTCCAGGCCGGTGAACTGCCCGCCGCCCAGGGGCTTGGCGTTGGTGAAGGAGAGGATCACCGTGTTGACGGCCGGCCAGAGGTTGAAGACGGCCAGCCAGAGTATCGCGGGCCCGGCGAGCAGCCAGGGGGTGAACCAGCGCCGGTGGGTCATGCCTTGCCTTCCTGGGGCCTGGGGGCGGTGCGGGTGCCTGCCGGGGGTGCGGTGAGTGGGGGCGGATGCCCGCCGCCGGAGGCGGTGGTGGGGCGGGGAGCGGCGGGCGTGGGGGAGGGCCCGCCGCTGTGCGCCGGTACGGGTGGGGCGTGGCGGGCCGTGCTGCGTCCGGTGGGGGCGTGGCGGGCCGCGCTGTGCCCCGTGGGGCGTGGCGGGCCGTGCTGTGCCCGGTGGGATCAGCCCTTGAGCAGCTTGTTGCACTGCTCGACGGCGGAGTCCAGCGCCTGCTTGGATCCGGTCTCGCCGCTGATGGCCAGCGCGAACTGCTGCTTGATGATGGTGCCCATCGCGTCGTCCACCTCGACGGGCTGGATCAGCTGGGCCTTGGCGAGCGAGGTGAAGGCGATCACCTTGGCGTCGCCCGCGTTGGTGCCGTCGCTCTTGCTGAAGAACGGGTCGTTCGCGGAGGCCTTGGTGGAGGGGAAGACGCTGGTCAGGTGGGCGAAGGCGGCCTGGTTCTCCGGGCTGGTCACCCAGCGGGCGAGGGCCACGGCGGCGGCCGGGTTCTTGGTGTTCTTCGGGATGGACAGGCCCTGGACGTACAGCGGCGGGGTGGCCATCGCGGGGGAGGGGACGACCTTCGGGGCGAGGGTCGGGTTGTCGGTGGCGAGGCTGGTGATGAAGTTGCCGCCGCCGGTGGTCCAGGCCGCGGTGCCGGAGCTGAAGAGCTTGGAGTTGCCGGCGTAGGTGTCGGTGAGCACCCCGTTCGGCATCAGGCCCTCCTTGAAGGCGTCGCGGTACTTGTCGAGCAGCGCGGCGGCCTCGGGGGTGTTGAAGGTGAAGCTCTTCCCGTCCTCGGACATGATCTTCACGCCGATGTTGTACAGGTCCCCGATGCCGGGCTTGCGGCTCATCAGGTAGGCCTGGCCGCCGGACTTCTCCTTCATCGTGCGGGCCTGGGCGATCAGCTCGTCCAGGCTCGTCGGGGGCTTCTGCGGGTCCAGGCCGTACTTGCTCAGGAGTTCCGCACTCCAGTAGTTCACATCGGTGTTGAGGTACCAGGGGTAGCCGAAGGTGCCCTGGTGGCCGTTGAACCGGTAGGCGTCCACACCGCCGGCCACGTACTCCTCGGCGAGCTTCGGGTCGGCCTTGGCGACGTCCAGCAGGACGTCCTTCTTCGCCAGCGGGAAGGCGAAGTCCGGCGGGAGGTTGACCACGTCGGGCAGGGTGCCGGCGGCGGCCTGGCTGAGCACCTTGTCGGAGTAGCCCTCGCCGGGCTGGTCGAGCCACTCGACCTCGACGCCCGGGTACTTCTTCTTGAAGCCGTCGATCACGCCCTGCATGTAGTCCGTGAACTTCGGCTTGAGCGCCCAGGTCTGGAGCGAGACCTTGCCCTTGACGTCGCCGGTGGCGGCCGCACTCGCCACCGCGTCGCTGTCCTTGGTGTCGCCGGAGCCGAGTCCGCAGCCGGTGAGGGCGGCGGCGGTGAGCGCGGTCGTGGTCAGTGCCGCCCAGATTCTTCGCATGAGGGTCTCCCGGTCCTGGGGGTGGGTGGGGGATCGTGCCGAGCTTCGGGGTGTCGTCCCGGGACCGCGGGGGTGGCCGGATCTCGGGGTTGTGTCGGATTCCGCAACCTGACTTACTAAACCGGTCTAGCTATGCCAGGGACTATGCTCCCGCCTAAACTTGGATGTCAAGAGAGGAGTCGGATTCTGTGGGCAGACCGACGATCGCCGACATCGCCCGCCAGGCCGGTGTCTCCAAGGGCGCGGTGTCCTTCGCGCTCAACGGCCGCCCGGGCGTCAGCGAGGCGACCAGGGCCCGGATCCTGCGGGTCGCCGAGGAGATGAACTGGCGCCCGCACAGCGCCGCGCGGGCCCTGGGCGGAGCCCGGTCCGACGCCGTCGGCCTGGTGATCGCCCGGCCGGCCCGCACCATCGGTGTCGAGCCGTTCTTCAGCCAACTGCTGTCCGGTCTCCAGGCGGTGCTCTCGGCCGGCTCGATCGCGCTGCACCTGATGGTGGTCGAGGACACCGCCGCCGAGATCGAGGTCTACCGGGGCTGGGCCTCCGAGCACCGGGTGGACGGCTTCATCGTGGTCGACCTCCAGGTCAGGGACCCGCGCCTGCCGGTGCTGGACGAACTGGGGCTGCCCGCGGTGGTGCTGGGCGGGCCCGGCAAGGGCGGCAACCAGCTGCGGATCTGGGCCGACGACCGGGAGGCGATGCTCTCGATCGTCGACTACCTGGCCGCCATCGGCCACCGCCGGATCGCCCACCTCGCCGGGCTGCCGCACTTCCAGCACACCCAGCGGCGGATCCGCGCGCTGCGCGACGCCTCGCGCCGGCTCGGGCTGGAGGAGGCGGTGTCGGTGCCCACCGACTTCAGCGACGCCGAGGGCGCGGCCGCCACCAGGACCCTGCTGTCCCGGGCCCGGCGGCCCACCGCGATCGTCTACGACAGTGACGTGATGGCCGTCGCCGGGCTCGGCGTGGCGGGGGAGATGGGCGTCGCCGTCCCGGGCGAGCTGTCCATCGTCTCCTTCGACGACTCGGTGCTCGCCCGGATCGTCCACCCGCCGCTGACCGCGCTCAGCCGCGACACCTTCGCGCTCGGGGAGCAGGTCGCGCGCAGCCTGCTGGAAGCGCTGGACGGCGCCGAGCCGGGGCGGGACCTCCAGATGCCCACGCCGCGGCTGACGGTGCGGGAGTCCACCTCGCCGCCGGGGGCCGGGCCGGCCGTTCCCCCGGCGGTTTCCTCCGCGGCCTCCTCGGTCTCCTCGGCGGCTTCCGCCGCGGTTTCCCGCTCCGGGGTGGATGCTGCGCACATCGTTGACAGCGGTTCTGAACCGGTTTAGCCTCGCAGCGCCGAGCGGCCACCGCTCGGCGCGCTCCGCCGCACCCGTCCGGCTCCCGCTGCCGGTCCCGCCGCTCCCACCGCCGCGCCCCTCCGTTCCCCGCCGCTCCCGCGCGCGCCGGGGGAACCCGGCGGCGGTGCCGCCCCACCCGACCCAGCACCGGCACGCCCGCATGCGGCCGGCCCCCGTCCACGACGGCGGGCCCGCCCCCACCCTCCTCCGCTCGATCGGAGCCACCGCATGTCACGACGCCTCCCCCTGCTGCTCAGCGCCGTCCTCGCGACGGCCGCCCTGACCGCCACCCCCGCGGCCCGGGCCGACCCGATACCCGCCGGGGCACCCGCCCCGGGACCCGCCGCCACCGCCGGCCCGGGCACCCAGCCCTTCGCCTCGTACTGGTACCCCAACAGCATCCTGACCTGGGACCCGGCCACCGACCCGGACGCCCGCTTCAACCGCTCCCGCGTCCCGCTCCAGCCGCGCACCAGCGACCCGGCCCTGCGGGCCAACCCCAACGCCCGCACCGGCGAAGGAAAGATCGCCTCGCTGGTCTCCTTCGGCCCCACCTCCGACAACCCCTCCCAGGGGTCCGCCGACCCGAACTACTACGCCTTCGGCTACTGGCAGTACGTCGACAAGCTGGTCTTCTGGGGCGGCTCGGCCGGCGAGGGCCTGATCCTCGCCCCCAACCCGACCGTGATCGACGCCGCCCACCGCAACGGCGTCAAGGTGTACGGCACGGTCTTCTTCCCGCCCGGCGCGTACGGCGGCCAACTCCAGTGGGTGCGCGACTTCGTCCAGAAGTCCGGCAGCCGCTACCCCGTCGCGGACAAGCTCGTCCAGGCCGCGCAGTACTACGGTTTCGACGGCTGGTTCATCAACCAGGAGACCGGCGGCGGGGACTCGGCCCTGGCCGGCGAGGTGCGCAACCTGATGCAGTACACCAAGGCGCAGAGCGGCACCGAGTTCATGTGGTACGACGCGATGACCACCTCCGGCGCGGTGAACTGGCAGAACGCCCTCACCTCCGCCAACTCGCCTTTTCTGCAAGACGGTTCGAAGCGCACCGCGGACTCGATGTTCCTGAACTTCGGCTGGTCGGCGAACGGCCTGGACTCCTCCCGGACGCTGGCCCGCCGGCTCGGCCGCAGCGAGTACGAGCTCTACACCGGCATCGACACCGAGGCCAACGGCTACAACACCGGCGTGGACTGGAACTCCCTCTTCCCGACCGGGAAGCCGCACACCACCTCGCTCGGCCTCTACCGCCCGGAGTGGACCTGGAAGTCCGCCACCGACCGCGCCGACTTCTACGCCAGGGACGCCCGCTACTGGGTCGGCGCGAACAACGACCCCTCCCGGATCGACCTCTCGGCGAGCTGGCCCGGCCTGGCCGGCTACGTCGCCGAGTCCTCGCCGATCACCGCCAAGCCCTTCGTCACCACCTTCGGCACCGGGCAGGGCGACTTCTACAACGCGGCCGGCACCCGGGTCGCCACCGGCGGCTGGAACAACCTCTCGCTCCAGGACGTCCCGCCCACCTACCGTTGGGTCGTCGAGTCGGCCGGCAGCAGGCTCACCCCGTCCGTCGACTTCACCGACGCCTACCAGGGCGGCTCCTCGCTGCGGCTGAGCGGAAAGCTGGACGCTGCCAACACGGTGCGGCTGTACCAGACGAAGCTCGCGGTCGCCGCGAACACCAAGCTGGACGTGGTGGTCAAGACCCCGGCCGCCGGTCCCACCAGGCTCAAGGCCGCGCTCTCCTTCACCGACGCCCCGGGCAGCTTCACCACGATCGACGTCGGCCCCGCCTCCGGCACCGGCTGGGAGCGGCACACCCTCGACCTCTCCCCGTACGCGGGCCGCACCGTCGCCCAGATCGCCCTGCGGGTCGAGGGCAGCGACCCGGCCTACGACCTGCGCGTCGGCCAGATCGCCCTCTACGACGGCTCGGTGGAGACCCCGGCGGCACCGGCCGGCCTCACCGTCCTCGGCGCGAGCGACGTGACGCCCGGCTCCAGCCAGTCGCTGCGGCTGTCCTGGACGGCGGCGCCCGGCGGCAACGTGCACCACTACGAGGTCTACCGGCGCAACGCGGACGGCAGCCGCACCTTCCTCGGCGCCACCCCCAACGACGCGTACTTCGTCGGGCGGCTCGACCGGGCGGGCGGCGAGAACGCCACCACGGTGGACGTCGAGGCGGTGTCCACCACCTACGGGCGCTCCACCGCCGCCTCCACCACCGTGAGTTGGACCGGCACCCCGCCGACCTCCACCAACCTGGCGCTGAACCGCCCGGCCACCGCCTCCGGCCAGTGCAACGCCGACGAGGGCCCGGCCAAGGCCGTCAACGGCAGCGTCGGCGGCGGGACGAGCGACAAGTGGTGCACCCTGAGCGCCGCCAAGTGGCTCGAAGTGGACCTCGGTTCGGCGAAGCAGCTGTCGAAGTTCGTGGTCAAGCACGCCGCGGCCGGCGGCGAGAGCGCCTCCTACAACACCCGCGACTTCACCATCCAGGTCCGGTCGGGCACGGGCGACCCCTGGACCACCGTCGTCGACGTCACCGGCAACACGGCCGGCACGACGAGCCACCCGGTGAACACCACCGCCCGCTACGTCCGGCTGGTGGTCGACACGCCCGCCCAGACCACCGATCCGGCCGCCCGCGTCTACGAGTTCGAGGCCTGGGGCGCGTAGCCCGACGAGCCGGGGCCCGGGCCCCGGGCCCGCCGCGCGCAGCCCGAGGAACGGGCCCGAGCCCCGCCGCGCCACCCGCCGTGCCAGAGGAAAGGAACCCCCGTGCCGGTCACCATCACCGCCGTCGAGAGCACCGACCTGTTCGTCGGCCCCGAGGACGCCCCGCGCCAAGTGCTGCGGGTGCGGCTGGAGGGCCCGGCCGCCCGGATCACCGTCCGCGGCCCGGGCGTCCGCGGCGAGGCGACCGGCACGGGGCCGGTCGACGTCCCGCTGGAGATCGACGGGGCCTCTCCCGGGGACGAACTGCCCGTCACCGTCAGCGCCGAGGGCGCGACCGCTGACGCCCTCCTGGAGGTCGCCGAGCCCGGCTGGACGATGTTCATGGTCTCCCACTTCCACTACGACCCGGTCTGGTGGAACACCCAGGCCGCCTACACCTCCCCCTGGGAGCTGCTCTCCGCCGACGCCACCACCCGGCCGCTGTGGGAGCGCAACGGCTTCGCCCTCGTCGACGCGCACCTGGACCTCGCCCTGCGGGACCCGGTGTACAAGTTCGTGCTCGCCGAAGTCGACTACCTGAAGCCCTACTTCGACCAGCACCCGGAGCGCCGCGAGACCCTGCGGCAGCTGCTGGACCGCGGCCAGGTCGAACTCGTCGGCGGCACCTACAACGAGCCGAACACCAACCTCACCGGCGCCGAGACCACCATCCGCAACATCGTCCACGGCATCGGCTACCAGCGGGACATCCTCGGCGGCGACCCCCGGACGGCCTGGCAGCTCGACGTGTTCGGGCACGACCCGCAGTTCCCCGGCCACCTCGCCGCGGCCGGCCTCACCGGCAGCGCCTGGGCGCGCGGCCCGTTCCACCAGTGGGGCCCGATCCAGAAGAACTTCCGCGAGGCCAAGGACGACGCCCGGGTGATGCAGTTCCCGAGCGAGTTCGAGTGGATCGCCCCCGGCGGCGAGGGCGTCCTCACCCACTACATGCCGCACCACTACTCGGCCGGCTGGTGGATGGACTCCTCGGCCGACCTCGCCACCGCCGAACAGGCCGTCCACGAGCTCTACCGCAAGCTCAAGCCGGTCGGCGCGACGAAGAACCTGCTGCTGCCGGTGGGGACGGACTACACCCCGCCGAACAAGTGGGTCACCGAGATCCACCGCTCCTGGGCCGCCAAGTACCTCTGGCCCCGGTTCGTCTGCGCCACCCCGCGCGACTTCCTCGACGCCGTCCGCGCCGAACTCGCCGCCACCGGTCGCCGGCCCAGCCCGCAGACCCGCGACATGAACCCGGTGTACACCGGAAAGGACGTGTCGTACATCGACACCAAGCAGGCCCAACGCGCCGGTGAGGTCGCGGCCGTGGACGCGGAGAAGCTCGCCACGCTCGCCTCCGTGCACGGCCTCGGCCGCTACCCGACCGCCGCGCTGGACAAGGTCTGGCGCCAACTCGCCTACGGCGCGCACCACGACGCGATCACCGGCTCCGAGTCCGACCAGGTGTACCTGGACCTCCTCGGCGGCTGGCGGGAGGCCTACGACCTCGCCTCCGGCGTGCGGGACGCGGCACTGGACGCGCTCTGCGCACAGATCTCCACGACGGGCGCGGGCCGGGCCCTCGTGGTGACCAACACGCTCTCCTTCGACCGGACCGGCCTCGTCGCGGTCGAACTGCCCGACGGCGAACGGTCGGTGCGGGTGCTGGACGACCGGGGCGAGCCGGTGCCCAGCGCCGTCGACCGGGGAACGCTGCGCTTCCTGGCCGCCGACGTGCCGGCGCTCGGCTGGCGCACCTGGCGGCTGGTGGACGGCGTCGCGGAGCGGCCGTGGACGGCCGCCGACGGTTTCACGATCGAGGGCGAGCGGTACCGGGTCACCGCCGACCCGGCCCGCGGCGGCGGCCTCACCTCCGTCCACGACCTGCTGAACGGAAGGGAGTTGATCCAGGACGGCCGGATCGGCAACGAGCTGCGGGTGTACGAGGAGTACCCGCAGCACCCCGACTTCGGCGAGGGTCCGTGGCACCTGGTGCCCAGCGGCCCGGTGGTCGGCTCCGGAACCGGCGGGGCGGCGGTCCGCCGGGAGACCGGGCCGCTCGGTGAGCGCCTGGTGATCGAGGGCACCGTCGACTCCGTCCGCTACGAGCAGACCGTCACGCTCTGGCGCGGCGTGGACCGGGTGGACTGCCGCACCCGGGTGCTGGACTACTCCGGCGCCGACCGGCTGCTGCGGCTGCGCTTCCCGGTGGACGTCCCCGGTGGGCTGCCGGTCAGCGAGGTCGCGGGCGCGGTCGTCGGACGCGGCTTCGCGATGCCGGACGTGGACGCGGCGGAGGCGCCGTGGACCCTCGACAACCCGGCCAACACCTGGTTCGGGCTCGGCGCCACCGCGCGCGTCGACCTCACCGACCCCACGGGTGCGGCCCTCGGCTCGCGTGCCCTCGGTGTGGCCGAGGTCGTCGTCCCCGCCCTGGACGACGCGGCCGACGCCCGTCCGCTGGTCGTCGCACTCGCCCGGGTCGGGGTCACCGCCACCACCTCGGGGGCGGACTGGGCGCGGTACGGCTGGCTGGACGTGGACTCCAACCTGCCGGACTTCCGGGTCGTGGTCGGAGGGCCGGAAGTCAACGAGGCCGCACGGGAGTTGCTCGCCTCGGCAGGGGCGGAGCACGCCGCCGTCCTGAAGGAGCGGGGCGCGGTGTGGGTGCCCGCCCTGACCCCGCTCGCCGAGGTCTGGCGCCCGGACGCCGACCTGCGCGACCTGCGGGCCCTGCCCGCCCTCGTCGTCACCGACGTGGCGGCGCTGGTCGACGACCTGGCCGACGCGCGTGTCACCGCCGTCTGCCCGTCGGCCGTCCCCTCGTCGGCCGTCCCCCCGTCGGAGCAACTCGCCGACCACACCGTGGCGTTGCTGAGCTTCGGCCTGCCCGGCTTCGCGGTCGACGCCACCGGCGCGCTGAACCTGTCCCTGATGCGCTCCTGCACCGGCTGGCCCTCGGGCGTCTGGATCGACCCGCCCCGGCGCACCCTGCCCGACGGGGCGTCCTTCCAACTCCAGCACTGGACGCATGAGTTCGACTACGCCCTGGTGGCCGGTGACGGCGACTGGCGGGACCAGGCACTGCCCGCCCAGGGGCAGGAGTTCAACCACCCGCTGTACGCCCGGATCACCCCGGCGCAGGAGGGGCCGCTGCCGGCCGCGCTGTCCTGGCTGCGGGTCGAGCCGCAGCGCGAGGTGCTGCTGGGGACGCTCAAGCCGGCCGGCAACCCGATCGCCCAGGGCTCGGCGGCTCCGGTCGGCCCCGAACTCACCGTCCGGCTGGTCGAGTCGACCGGCCTCGGACGGTCGGCGCGGCTCAGCGGCGCCCTCGGGCTCGACTCCTTCCGGGCTGCCGACCTGCTGGAACGCCCGCTCCCCGCCGATGAGCCGGCCCTCGACCTCGCCGGTTCACGGATCGCCACCCTGCTCGCGACCCCGGCCGTCACCGCTTCGCCGGGCGAGGCGGAACTCGGCCCGACGGCGGAGGTCGCCCAGCCCGTCCACGCCCGCTACTGGCTCCACAACCGGGGCCCCGCACCACTGGGCTACCTGCCGGTGTCCGTCGGCGCCTCGCCCGGCCTGCTGCGCACGGCGGGCGAGCCGGTGGAGCTCTCGGTCGCCCTCTCCTCCCAGCTGCGGGACACCGCCGTCGAGGGCACCGCCGTGGTGCTGCCGCCCGAGGGCTGGGCGACCAGCCTCGGCAGCCGCCCGTACCGGCTCGAAGCCGGAGCGCACCTGCGCTTCCCGGTCACCCTCACCCCGCCGGCCGGAACCGAGCCCGGGCTGTACTTCGCGGCCGTCCGGATCGAGCACGACGGGCAGCGGATCGAGGACGTGGTGACCGTCGCCGTCGGCGACCTGCCCGGCCTCCTTCCCGTCCCCGGTGACGCCCCCGAGGACTGGACGATCGCCCAGGGCACCAAGGCCGGCACCGGCCGCGACACCGGCCTGGACGTCGAGGTCGCGCAGGAGACCCTGCGAATCGCCCCCGGCGGCCGGGCCGCCCTCGCCGTCACCCTGACCAACCGCACCCGGGGCGAGATCCGCGGCGAGCTGCAGCTGGTCTCCCCGTGGGGTACCTGGGAGGCCGTCGCCGACCCGCTGCGCGGCTTCACCGTCCCCGCCGGTGGTGCGCTGGTGGTCGAATTCCCCATCACCGTCCCCGAATCCGCCGACCCCGGCTCGTCCTGGGCCCTCGCCAAGGTGATGTGGTTCGGCCGCTGCCAGTACGCCCCGACCGTGGCCCTGGTGGTGGAGGCATGACCGCGCTCGGACTGCTCGACGGACGCCCGGTCCCCAGGACGGCCCTCGACCACCGCCTCGCCGCCCTCCGCGCCGGCCCGCGCGCCACCGCCCTTCCACGGCCCGGCAGTTCGGAGGACCGCCAGCTCACCCGCTGGGTCGCCCAGGTGCTGCTGACCGAGGCCCTGTGCGAGGCGGTGGCCGCCGAACGCGACCTGCCCGCCGACCCTGACGGCCCCGCCCGACTCGACCACCGGGCCGCCGTCGAACTCGGCTCGATCACCGCGGCCGCCTACGAGGGCAACCCGGCCGTCCGCGCCGTCTACGCGTCGGTGACGGCCGACACCGAGCCCTCACCCGCCGATGTCGCCCACTACCGCACCATGACCACCCGCCCGGCGGTCGAACGCTGGCACCTCGCCCTCCCCGACGGCGCGCTGGAGGCCGGCCCCGACACTCTCCCCGTCGCCCTCGCCGAGGCCCTCCGCGCGGCGCCGCCGGGCGAGTGGGTCACCGCCGGCCCCTGGACAGCCGCCCTCCTCGCCACCACGACGACTCCTGCGGACGACGACCCCACCCCCGCCCTGCGGGACGCCGCCCGCCGAGCGGCCTTCGTCCGCTGGCTCGACCATGAACGTTCCCAACGCCTCACCCTGGTAGAGGGGTTGGAGCACCCCGGAGACCCCGCCCAACCCGACAACCACCACCGCCACTGAGCGGCCGACCCCCGCCCGCCGCGCTCACCCCGAGCACGGCGGGCGCGGGCCTGCCGACGGACGACCGACCGGACACATCGCCGCCCGGGCCTCGGCCGCCGGGAGCGTTGCGGCCGGGCCGGCGTCAGGCGGGCCGGCCGGCGCAGGCCGCGGCGGTGACCAGGTCGGTGAAGGCGGCTTCGGAGGCGTGCATCCCGGCGGGGTCGTACGGGTTGCGGGAGAGGACGACCTGGCGGCGCCCGGTGTCGTCGCTGAGCATGATGCTGCTGTAGCCGATGCTGTCGCCGCGGTGGCCCCAGAAGTCCCCGCACGGGGTGGGCGTGCGCTCAAGGCCGAGGCCGTAGTCGGCGCCGCGGCCGAGGCCGGTGGTGTGCTTCATCTCGGCGAGCTCGGCGGGCCCGAGCAGCCGCCCTCCGAGCAGTGCGGACAGGAAGGCGGCCAGGTCGGCGGTGGTGGAGATGCCGGTGCCGGACGGACCGGCGACGCTCGGGTCGAACAGCGTGATGTCCACCGGGCCGCCGGGCAGGGGGGTGTAGGCGTGGGTGTGACGGCCGGGGACGGTGGGGTCGTTCTCCGGCAGGGTGGTCCCGTTCAGGCCGAGGGGCCGGATGATCCGGCGGTCGACCTCCTGCTGCCAGCTGCGGCCGGTGGTCTTCTCGACGACCATGCCGAGCAGGATGTAGCCGGTGTTGGAGTAATGCCAGTCCTGGCCCGGCGGGAAGTACCCGGGGTGGCTCTCGGCGACGGCGACGAGTTCCGCCTTCGTCCACGACTTCCAGCGGTCGGTGCTGAGCCAGGTCCGGAACGAGGCCTCGTCGGCGTAGGCGAAGGCCGGGTCCGAGGTGTAGTTGTAGATGCCGCTGGTGTGGTTGAGCAGTTGGCGGACGCTGATGCCGGCGCCGCCGCGCACGACGCCGGGAAGGTGCCGCTCGACGGGGTCGTCCAGGCCGATCCGGTGTTCCGCGACGAGTTGGAGGACGACGGTCGCCACGAAGGTCTTGACGGCGCTGCCGATCCGGAAGCGGTCGCGGGCCGCGGCGGGCTCGCCGGTGGTGAGGTCGGCGGTGCCGGCCGCGCCCTTCCACAGGGTGCGGCCGTCCTCGCTGACCCGGCCGATCGCGGCGGTGGCACCGCCCGGCGCCACCACGGCGCGCAGTCCGGCGTCCAGCGCGGTCCGGTCGACCCGACGCCCCGTGGCCGCCGCCGCGTCGCCGGTGCTCCCACCGCGGGCGCTCCCACCGCCGGCGTCCCGCGCGCTCGCGGCCGGGATCACCCCGGCCACCAGACCCGCTCCCGCCAGCACGACCGCCGCCACCCGAACGGCTCTGCTCGTCGACGTCCTCACCATGGCAACCTCCATGATCTCCACCGGAAGTCGTCCTCAACTTCCGTTCGTGGTCTGGTGGTTGAAACCATCCCAGCGTTCCGGTGGCGGATCGTCGGACTCTGGGCCGACCTCGCCTCCCCACCAGGTCGTAGCCGTCCGGCCGAACGGCTACGACCTGCGCACGGGCCCGACCCCGACGGCCCCCGGAGGCTGGGCCCCGGCGCCCTCCGGGGTGCGCCCGCCCACCTGTGCGGCAGCGCCCGGGGCCGGCCCGGTCGGGGTGGTTCCGGCTTCCGGCCGGAGCCCCATCGCCTGACGGAGTGAACCTGCCCGGGATCAGCCGCCCACGCACCGCGGGAGCGCAGAGGATCGAGTGCCGTGAGCCGGACGCCGTCGGAGGCCGGACCGGCCGGAATCGGGAGGACACGACGTGGACCCAGCGGAACTGCTGCCGATGAGCGACCTGTGCCAGGAGCTGTACGGCCTGTCGGGCGCCACCCGGGAGGCCTTCCTCAACTACGGCAAGGCCCTGATGGTGATCGCCGGAGCCGACGGCGAGGTCAGCGCGCCGGAACTCGACTGGCTGCTCGACCACCAGCGGCGGATGGGCGCGCCGGAGGACGTCATCCAGGCCTACCGGGAGTTCGACTTCCGCACGGCCGACCTCAACGACCTGCTCCCGGCCATCCGCACCGACGTGGAGACCTGGCAGGCCGCCCCGCACCTCGTCTACCACGCCATCAAGATGTCCGGCGCGGACGGTGTCTACGCGGCGGAGGAACGGGCCCAGGTCCTCCGGGCGGCCCGGCTGATGGGCGTGCCCGACGACATCGTGCTGTCCCTGCACGCCCTGGTGGACATGGAGCAGGCGGTGCACGACCTGCGCGCCGCGCTCTTCCACGTCAGCAGCGCGACCGACGCCGGCTGATGCGGGCTGATGCGGGCTGACGCGGGCCGACGCGGGCGTGCACCGACCGGCGGATGTGGGGAGCGGCCGGCGGATGCGGGCGCCGACGGGGGCGGGCCGGTGCCGCGAGGGCTGCCGCGGCGCGGCAGCCTCGGACCGGCGGTGCGAGGACAAACGGCGGCGGACGTACCAAGCTGGTGGGGGAGCGGCGGGCGCGGTCCCGCCACCGCCCCGTGCAGAAGTCCGCAGCCGGAAGAGGTCCGTACCCGGCAGTCGTCCGTACAGAAGGGTTCCGCCATGGCAGCCACTTCGTCCCCGTCCTCCGGCGGTCCGCAGCGCGCCGTGCGGATCGCCGCCCCGGGCGCGGCGCCCGAGCTGGAGGAGGTCCCGGCCCGCGAGCCGGGGCCGGGGGAGGTGCGGATCGCCGTGGAGGCGTGCGGCGTCTGCCACTCGGACCTGCTGATCGCCGGCGGTGCCCTGCCGGGCACGACCTTCCCGGTCACCCCCGGTCACGAGATCGCCGGCCGCATCGACGCCCTCGGCGAGGGGGTGGACGGCTGGAAGGCCGGCGACCGGGTCGCGGTCGGCTGGTACGGCGGAAGCTGCGGGCGCTGCGACGCCTGCCGGTCGGGTGACGGCATCCACTGCCCCGAGCTGCGGGTGCCCGGCGCGGCCTACCCGGGCGGCTACGCCGACAGCGTCGTCGTCCCCGCCATGGCCCTGGCCGCGATCCCCGACGAGCTGACCGCCGCCGAGGCCGCCCCGCTGGCCTGCGCCGGGATCACCGTCTTCAACGCCCTGCGCCGTTCGGCCGCCGGGCCCGGTGACACCGTCGCCGTCCTGGGGCTGGGCGGGTTGGGCCATCTGGGGGTCCAGTTCGCCCGCGCGATGGGTTTCCGTACCGTGGCCATCGCCCGCGGCGCGGAGAAGGAGCCGCTGGCGCGCGAGCTCGGCGCCGAGCACTACGTCGACAGCACCGCCGTCGACGTCGCCCAGGCCCTGCGGGCGCTCGGCGGGGCCAAGGTGGTCCTGTCGACCGTCACCAACGCCGACGCCATGTCCGCGACCGTCGACGGGATCGGCCGGCGCGGCGAACTCGTCGTCATCGGCGTCTCCGTCGACGCGCTGGCGATCAGCCCGTTGCAACTGATCACCAACGACCGTCGGGTCTACGGCCACTCCTCGGGCACTGCCGTGGACACCGAGGACACCCTGCGCTTCGCGGCCCGCACCGGCGTGCGGGCGTGGATCGAGGAAGTGCCGCTGGAGGAGACCGCCGCCGCGGTGGCCAGGATGGCGAGCGGCCGGGCCCGCTTCCGCATGGTCGTCACCACCGGCCGCTGACGGCCCTCCGCCGACTGCCGGCCGCCAACTGCCGACTGCCGAAACGTCTTCCGCCGGAGGGCAGTTCCTGCCGCGCCGTGACCCGTCCCCGGAGCGCCGTTAGAGTGAGGCAATGACCGCCGCGCCGCAAGAGTCACCGATCACCGACGCCGAACGCGACGAGGCCGTCGCACGCCTGCAGGAGGCGTTCACCGAAGGGCTCCTCTCCGCCGAGGAGATGGACGACCGCCTCCACGGGGTGCTCACCGCGAAGACGCGCGCCGACCTCGCACCGTCCCTGGCCTCGCTCCCCGAGCCCGCCCCGGACACCGTCCCCACCATCGCCGCCGTCGGCGGGCGGCTGGTGCGCCGGGGCGCGTGGCGGGTTCCGCGCAGCTTCAAGGTGATGTCCGCCTTCGGCCGGGTGCGCCTGGACCTGTCGAAGGCGGTCATCGAACACCCGGTGATCGAGATCGAGTTGGGGCTCGGTACGGGCAGTGCCAGGATCACCGTCCCGCACGGGGCCGTCGTCGACATCGACGGCTTCCAGGGCGGCTGGAAGGACGTGCGCTACACCCCGCCCCGCCGCGCCTCCGCGGGCACCCCGACGATCCGGATCACCGGGACCTCGGGCCTCGGCCGGCTGAAGATCCGGCACGCCCGGTTCTGAGGCCCACCACCGTACGAGGGCGGCCCCGGGAGACGGGCCCTCGCACTACGCCGAGGGGAGCGCCCCCTCCTCCGTGGACAGTACGCGGCGCCGGGCCGCGAGCGCTTCTTCATCGACACCGGTCGCCGCACCCCCAGCGCCACCGCAGTCCGCGCTGCGCCACCCGCGTCCGCGTCGCCGCCCGCCGGGGGCGGAAGGAGGAGCGGCCCTGAGCCCCGACCGGCATGTGTTCGGGTGCTCCGACCGACGGCCGGCCCGGGACCCCCGCTGTCGAACTCCGGGCCGGGGCTCGCGCGCGCGGGCGACCGCCGGGCCCCGCCTCCGCGGTGCTGGGTGTGTCCCTGGGGCGGCGGTGCCGCCCCGGTGCCCCCGGTGAGGGGTGTCAACGCCCCAGCCCCACTCCGCCGTTGACGAAGCTCGTTCGGTCGGGTCACGCTCGTCGGACCGCCGGGGCGGGCGGCCCGACGAGCCGCGTGTGTCGCATGCCGCACGCCGCATGCCGCACCGGCCCGGATGTCCACTGCGCACCCGTATGGAGGTACCGCCATGTCCAAGCGCCGTCTCGCCGTCCCCGGAGCCGCCGTCGCCGCTCTGACCCTCGCCGCCCTCTTCCTCCCGGCCGTCGGCGCCCAGGCCGCGCCGCCCGCCGACTCCTGCACCAACAACTGGAGCATCGACTCCGGTGAGGGCTACGCGAACGGGAAGTGGTGCAACTACGACACCAAGGTCGTCGGCACGGTGCACGACACCAAGGCGGACGGCCGCTGTCCCTACGTGCGCGGCAGGCTCTCCAACGGCGGCTACGCCGACAGCGACTGGGCCGGCGGCAAGGGCAAGTCCCGCGCCATCACCCTCCGCGCCCCCTCGGGCGCCCGCTTCACCGGCCTCAGCATGCAGTACATCAGCTGCTGACACCGGACGGCACCCGCTGGGCGTCGACCACGGGCGGGCCCCGGCCGGAGGCCTCGTCGGGGCTTCCTCTGGGCCGGTGGTACACCGTCAGAACCAGGCGCCCGGAGGCCTCTCCTCCTCCGCGCCGAGACCCTTCCGGGCCGCGCGTGATGCCCTGGGCGGTGTGCACGGTCGAGCGCCGTCCGGGTCGCCTCCAGGGTGCCCGGGCGGCTCCCTCCCGGGCTGCGCCACCCGTGGCGGCGTCACCGAGGACGGCCGGGCCGCCGATGTCGCGGTGACCGCCACCGTGTCCGCCGACGTCGGGCCCGCCTCCGAGGTGGAGCAGTACGAGCGCATCGAGCTCGCCGCCGTACCGTCGGCCGAGGTCGCCGGCCGCGTCGTCAACGACCTCGTCCACCTG
>NZ_JBEZUT010000121.1:0-24014 GCF_040636595.1 Kitasatospora sp. NPDC036755 | reverse complement strand
GGATGCCGCCATAGCCCTGTGGCGGGACGGTGATCCATTGGGTGGTGTCTTGTCCGTACCGGTAGGGCGGGTTCAGCATCGCCCCGAGCAGCACCCGCCCGGCGGCGGTCCGTCCCAGAGCCGCCCGCCCGGAACCCCCGCGCCCGCCGGTCACGCGCCCGCCGGCGGCCCGGCCGGGGGCCCTCACGGCTGCCCGGCCGTGGGGACGGTCCCGCCCTGGGGCGGCACCCGGCCCGGTGCCGCCCGGACCGGCTCGGGCACCCCGAGCGGGATGTCCGGCACGGCCTGGATGGAGTCCTCGGAGTGCACCACCGGCTGCCAGTCGTGCCCGGCCAGCGCGTCGATCAGCGCCCGCACCATCACCGGGTCGAACTGGCTGCCCGAGCAGCGCTCCAGCTCCGTGACCGCCTCGCTGACCGGGCGTCCGCGCCGGTAGGAACGGGTGGAGGTCATCGAGTCGAAGGCGTCGGCGACCGAGATGATCCGGGCGAACTCGGGGATCTGCTCGCCGGCCAGCCCGCTCGGGTAGCCCCGGCCGTCCATCCGTTCGTGGTGGTGCAGGATGCCGGCGTGCGCCTCGCCGAGGAAGTCGATGCCGCGCACCAGCTCGTACCCGTACACCGGGTGGATCTCCACCGCCCGGCGCTCGGCCTCGGTCAGGGGACCGTTTCTGCGCAGCAGCTCGGTGGCCACCCCGAGCTTGCCGACGTCGTGCAGGATCCCGGCGAACCGCAGGGTGCGCAGCCGCTCGGCCTCCATGCCGAGCTGAGTGGCGATCAGCACCGACGCCAGGCCGACCCGTTCGCTGTGGCCCCGGGTGTAGGAGTCCTTGATCTCCACGGCCTGCACCAACGACTGCACGGTGGCCTGGTGGGCGTCCCGCTCGCGCTGGCCCTGGGCGAACACCCAGGCCGAGATCGACAACGGCAGCAGCGCGAGCAGCGCCGCGAACGCGCCGTACGGGCCCTGCCAGAGCACCGCGACCATCAGCCCGCCGGCCGCGTGCACCAGCACCGGCAGCCCGCACACCGAGTGCGCCCCGCGCAGCAGCACCCCGGGGCGGCGCCCCTCGCTGAGCATCAGCATGACGCCCACCACCACCCCGTTGACCAGGCAGAACACCGCGACGGCCGCGGCCGCGGGCAGCAGCGCGGCCGGGAAGCGGGAGCCCAGCAGCAGCTGCGGGCCGCTCAGCAGGTGGAAGGCGGTCGAGGAGGCGAAGGCGCACAGCGCGAGCTGGGAGCCGTTGAACAGCTGACGCGGGCGGCAGCCGCGCCCGTTCGGCCCGCCGAGCACCGCGGCCGGGGCGGCCACCAGGGCGGAGGCGGCCGGCGGGAGCATCAGCACCCCGGCGAACAGCACCGGGAAGAAGGCGTTCACCCCGGGCCGGGCGGGGGTGCGCTCGGGCAGCGCCGGCCGGCGCAGCAGCCGGCGCACCAGCACCAGGCAGGGTGTGGGCAGGCCCTGGGCCAGGGACTCCCAGCAGCCGTGCAGGAAGGCCAGCAGCCCGACCTTGGGCCAGTCCACCGGCGCGCCGAGCCAGTGCGGCACCCCGGGGGCGGCCGCGGCGGGCAGCAGCGGCACCAGGCAGCACAGCGCCGCCACCGGGACGGCCACCAGGTAGCGCGCCGCCCCTCGCGGCAGGGTCGATCCTCCACAGTCGGTAGCGATCTCGACCTCCCCGCCGTACGGACCCGGTATTGCCTCGACACGTCGGGCGGACCGACGGTGAGCGTCCGTCAGGAGAATAGGACGCCGTCCGGACATGGGGACGCATGATGGCGCAACGGCGCAGTTGGCGCACCGCCAACTCACTCGGACGAGTGACGGCGCACGCGAGCAGAACAGGAGCGGCCCCGGGAGCTCACGCTCCCGGGGCCGCTGCACTCCTTGCCCGAACCGTCCGAACCGTCCGAACCGCCCGCACCGGCGGGCCGACGGACTACCGCGCCCGCTGGTCGACCACCCGGCCGACCGCCGTACGGGCGTTCGCCCGACGGGCCGTCACTCCACCTGGGCGCCGGCCTCGACCGGCGCGCCGGGGCGCCCGGACTGCTCCGCCCCGGCCGGCCCGTCGATCTCGGGCGCGGGCCGGGCCGACTCGACGTGCAGCTCGACGGTGGTCTCCACCGCGACCACCACCGGCTCGCCCGAGCGCTGCCCGGCCCGGATCGAGTCGATCCTGGCCAGCACCTTGCTGCGCAGGTCGGTCGGGGTGTCGTCGCACCCGCAGGAACGCTTGATCAGTGCCTTGATCGCCTGCTCCAGCCCGTACTGCCGCAGGCAGGGCGAGCACTCCTCGAAGTGGACGCGCAACTTCGCGCAGTCGCCCTCGGGCATCTCGTTGTCGAGGAATTCATAGAGGTGGTCGAGGACCTCGCCACACTCGGTTTCGTGCGGATCGCCGCAGCTCATGAGCCCGAGCCCTTCGCTTCCTGCCCTGCCCCGCTGCCGGCCGGGACGAGCCCGCGCTCACGGGCGTAATCCTCCAGCATGCCGCGCAGCTGACGGCGGCCGCGGTGCAGCCGGGACATCACCGTACCGATGGGAGTACCCATGATGTCCGCGATCTCCTTGTACGCAAAGCCTTCCACGTCCGCGAGATAGACGGCGATCCGGAATTCCTCCGGGATGGCCTGGAGCGCGTCCTTCACGTCGCTGTCGGGGAGGTGGTCGAGCGCCTGGGTCTCGGCCGAGCGCAGACCGGTCGACATGTGCGACTCGGCCCTGGCCAGCTGCCAGTCCTCGATCTCCTCCGCCGCGGTGCGCTGGGGCTCCCGCTGCTTCTTGCGGTACGAGTTGATGAACGTGTTGGTGAGGATGCGGTACAGCCAGGCCTTGAGGTTCGTCCCCTCGCGGAACTGGTGGAAGGACGCGTACGCCTTGGCGAACGCCTCCTGGAGCAGGTCCTCCGCGTCGGCCGGGTTGCGCGTCATGCGCAGCGCCGCCGAGTACATCGGATCCAGGTAGCCCAGGGCGTCGCGCTCGAAGCGCTCCCGCCGGGCCTCCTCGCTCTCCTCCGCCGACACCCGGTAGGTGTCCTCACCGATCGCCTCGGCCAGCTCCTCACCGGTGAGCGCCTCGCCCTCGGGCATGGCGTCGCCCGGGCCACGGCCCGGATCGGCCTCGTGCTCGGTCCCGACGACCGGACCCACCTCCTCGGCATGACGGGCGCGGCCCACGGCGGGCCGTCCAGAAATGGAGGATATAGGGCTGACGGGCTTCTCGCCCGCGTCGAGCCACTCCGACCAGGAGGGGGCGAACGCCGCGGTGGCCTCGCGCTCCTCAGGCCGTTCGGGGCACGCGATCGAACCCATCTGCCCTGCCTCTCACCGGTGACTCGTGCTGACGGACAGGACAACCACCCGCTCCCCGCCCGCATTCCCGCCCAGGCGCACCATTCACTCGCACGAGTGATCGAGTGGAAACTCCCCGCTCACGGGCTCACACCAGACCCAGCACCCAGTCCCCCACCGAGGAGCAGATCAGGTCCAGCACCTCCTGCTGCCCCACCGGCGCCCGCTTGGGCACCTCGAAGCCGTGGCTGCCGTACGGCACCGCCACCAGCTCGTGCCCCGCCGGCAGCTCCGGGAACTCCGCCGGCCCGCCGAACGGGTCCGCCGCGCTCTGCACCACCAGCGTCGGCAGCCCCGACTCCAGCAGCTCCTCGGCCCGGCTCTTCTCCGGCTTGCCCGGCGGGTGCAGCGGGAACGCCAGCGCCACCACCCCGACCGCCCCGGTCCCCGCGCCCGTCCGGCAGGCCACCCGCGCCCCGGCGCTGCGGCCTCCCACCACCAGCGGCACCCCCGGCCCGGCCAGCCGCTCGGCCACCGGCCGCCAGCCGAGGTCCAGCGTCCTCGGCGCCGGGCCGAGCCTCTTCCCCGCCACCCGCCAGGGCTGCTCCACCAGCGCCACGGTGATCCCCCGGGCCGGCAGCGCCCCGGCCAGCGCCACCAGGTCCCGGGCCTCGATCCCGCCGCCCGCGCCGTGGCCGAGCGCCAGCACGGCCACCGGATCCGCGGCCCGGTGGTAGGTGATCCGGGCCTGGCCGGCCTCGGTGGGGACCAGTTCGGTGGTGCTCATCTCGGTGACTCCAGAAGGTCCGGCGGGGAGGGCCCGGAACGGGTCTCGGAACAGGGCGGTCTCGGAACAGGGCGACCGCCGAACAGGGCGGTCTCAGAACAGGGGCGATGTCAGAACAGGGTGGTCTCGACCTCGGTCCACGGCTCCTTGAGCTCCGGACCGTTGTTGCGGATGCTGCCGACCGCCGGCGACACCGGGGTGGCCAGCAGCGCGCCCGGCGGCGGGGGTATCAGCAGCCGGCGCAGGCCGTCCGGGTCGGTCAGCCGCGGGTCCAGCCACGCGTCCCAGTCCTCCCGGTCCAGGAACAGCGGCATCCGCTCGTGGATCGGCGCCAGCGACTCCTCGGCGTCCGTGGTGACGATCGTGAAGGTCACCAGCCAGGCCCGCGGGTGCCCCGGCGGCACCGTCCGGTCGCGCCAGAACTCGTACAGCCCGGCCAGCGCCAGCGGGGTGCCGTCCGCCCGGGAGACGAAGTACGGCTTCTTGCGCGCCTTGCCGCGCTCCCCCGGCACCGTCTGCCACTCGTAGTAGCCATCCACCGGAAGGACGCACCGGCGTGCGGCGAAGGCCTGCCGGTACGAGGGCTTCTCGTGCACCGTGTCCGACCGGGCGTTGATCATCTTCACCGCCGTCTCGGCGGAGTTCGACCACTGCGGCACCAGCCCCCAGCGCAGCACCCGCAGCTGCCGCACCGGCCGCGGCCGCTCCTCCCTGCTCAGCCGCTCCAGCACCACGAACGCGCTGTTGGTCGGCGCGACGTTCCAGTTCGGGTCCAGGGTCTCCTCGGGGTCCCAGTGCTCGACGCCGAACAGTTCGACGACGTCCTCGGGCTTGCTGCTGGCTGCGAACCGACCGCACATGCGGGCCAGCTTGCCATGCCGCCGCTCCTCGGCACCCGTTCCTCCACGGACCAGAACCGCCCGCTCCCTCCCGCCCGTCCCCGCATGGGAGGCTGCCCCGAACGGCCCAACGCGAGGCCCGGTGCGACGGACGGAGGCGGAGAGGAACCGATGAACACGAACGACCAGACCCTCGGCGAGCTGTGGAGCCAGGTGACCGGCACCCAGAGCGCCCCGCCCGGCTGGCTGGTCCTGGCCACCGGCGCCGCCGCCCTGCTCACCGTCCTGGCCCGCCCGCTGTGGCACGTCGCCCGCAACGCCGTGACCATCGCCCACGAGGGCGGCCACGGCCTGATCGCCCTGGTCACCGGCCGCAAGCTGGCCGGCATCCGGCTGCACTCGGACACCTCCGGACTGACCCTCTCCTACGGCCGCCCCACCGGCCCGGGCATGGTCCTCACCGCCGCCGCCGGCTACACCGCCCCGGCCCTGCTCGGCCTCGGCTGCGCCGCCCTGCTCGCCGCCGACCGGATCACCCTGCTGCTCTGGCTGGCGATCCTGCTGCTGCTCGCCCTGCTCCTGCGCATCCGCAACGCCTTCGGCTTCCTGACCGTGCTCGTCGCCGGCGGCGCCTTCTTCCTGGTCTCCTGGTTCGGCAGTGCCGAGGTCCAGGCCGGCTTCGCCTACCTCGGCTGCTGGTTCCTGCTCTTCGGCGCCGTCCGCCCCGTCCTGGAGCTCCAGCACCAGCGCCGGATCGGCTGGGCCCGCGACTCCGACGCCGACCAGCTCGCCCGGCTCACCCACGTCCCCGCCCTCGCCTGGGTCACCGTCTTCCTGCTGGTCGCCCTCGCTTGCCTCGCCCTCGGCGCGGCCTGGCTGCTCCAGCCCCTGCACTAGCCCGCCAGCGGCGCACCGCCGGGCCGCCACCGGCGCGTCCGGCCGACGCGGGGGGTCTCTTTGCGAGCCCTAGACTTGCCCCATGACCGAGACCCTGTGGCCCGCCCCCGTCGCGACCAGCCCCGTCGACGCCACCATCAGCATCCCCGGCTCCAAGTCGGTCACCAACCGGGCCCTGGTGCTGGCGGCGCTCGCCGACGGGCCGGGCTGGGTGCGGCGCCCGCTGCGCAGCCGCGACTCCCAGCTGATGGCCGACGGCCTGCGCGCCCTCGGGGTCACCATCGAGGAGAAGGTCAACAACGACTCCGGCGGCACCGGCGGCGGCGAGGCCTGGCGGGTCATCCCCGCCCCCGCGCTGTTCGGGCCCGCCTCGATCGACGTCGGCAACGCCGGCACCGTGATGCGCTTCCTGCCCCCGCTCGCCGTCCTCGCCGACGGCCCGGTGCACTTCGACGGCGACCCGCGCTGCTACGAGCGCCCCCAGCACGGCGTGATCGACGCCCTGCGCGCGCTCGGCGCCCGGATCGAGGACGGCGGCCGCGGCGCCTTCCCGCTCACCGTGCACGGCACCGGCTCGCTGGACGGCGGCCCGGTCGAGCTGGACGCCTCCTCCTCGTCCCAGTTCGTCTCCGCCCTGCTGCTCTCGGGCGCCCGCTACCACCACGGCATCGAGGTCCGCCACGTCGGCGGCCCGGTCCCGTCGCTGCCGCACATCCGGATGACGGTGGAGATGCTGCGCCTGGCCGGCGTCCAGGTCGACGCCCCCGAGGACGGCGGCGAGAAGGGCGTCTGGCGGGTCACCCCCGGCGCGCTGCTCGGACGCGACCTGGTCGTCGAGCCGGACCTCTCCAACGCGGCGCCGTTCTTCGCCGCCGCCCTGGTCACCGGCGGCCGGGTCACCGTGCGGGACTGGCCGAAGCACACCACCCAGCCCGGTGACCAGCTGCGCGAGATCTACACCCGGATGGGTGGCGCCTGCGAGTTCACCGACGAGGGCCTGCAGTTCACCGGCACCGGCCGGATCCACGGCATCGAGGCCGACCTGCACGACGTCGGCGAGCTCACCCCGGTGATCGCCGCCGTCGCGGCGCTCGCCGACTCCGAGTCGCACCTGTACGGCATCGCCCACCTGCGCCTGCACGAGACCGACCGGCTCGCCGCGCTCGCCAAGGAGATCAACGCTCTGGGCGGCGACGTCACCGAGACCGAGGACGGTCTGCTGATCCGCCCGCGCCCGCTGCACGGGGGCGTCTTCCACACCTACGAGGACCACCGCCTCGCCACCGCCGCCGCCGTGCTCGGCCTCGCCGTGCCGGGCGTGGAGGTCGAGAACGTGGCCACCACCGCCAAGACCCTGCCCGACTTCCCCGGGATGTGGTCCGAGCTGCTCGGCGAAGCAGCGGCGGACGTCTGAGCGGAGACTGAGCACATGCGCCGCTACGGCAAGGACGCCGACGAGGACGACATCCGCAACCGCCCCGCCCGCCGGGGCTCCCGGCCGCGGACCCGGATCCGGCCCAAGCACGAGGACGCCGCCGAGGCGATGGTGCTGACCGTCGACCGCGGCCGGATCACCTGTCTGATCGACCCGGGGACGAAGCAGGAGCGCGAGGTCGTCGCCATGAAGGCCCGTGAGCTGGGCCGCAAGGGCGTCGTCGTCGGCGACGTGGTCAACCTGGTCGGCGACCTCTCCGGGGACGCCGACACCCTGGCCCGGATCGTCCGGGTCGAGGAACGCGGCTCGGTGCTGCGGCGCACCGCGGACGACGACGACCCGTACGAGCGGATCGTGGTCGCCAACGCCGAGCAGCTGGCCATCGTCACCGCCCTGGCCGACCCGGAGCCGCGCCCCCGGCTGATCGACCGCTGCCTGGTGGCGGCCTACGACGCCGGCATGGAGCCGCTGCTGGTGCTCACCAAGTCCGACCTCGCTCCGGCGTCGACACTGCTGGACTCCTACGCCTCGCTGGGCATCACGTACGTGGTGACCCGCCGCGACGAGCTGGAGACCACCGGCGCCGAGGCCGTCCGCGAGCACCTGCGCGGGCTCTCCACGGTGTTCATCGGCCACTCCGGGGTCGGCAAGACCACCCTGGTCAACGCGCTCGTCCCGGACCGCCGGCGGCAGACCGGGCACGTCAACGCCGTCACCGGCCGCGGCCGGCACACCACCGTCTCGGCCCTGGCGCTGCGGCTGCCCCCGCCGCCCGGCGCGAAGCCGGGCTCGAAGAAGGCGCTGAACCCCGGCTGGGTGATCGACACCCCCGGCTTCCGTTCCTTCGGCCTCTCGCACATCGACCCGTCCCGGGTCATCCACGCCTTCCCCGACCTGGAGCCGGGCACCGTCGACTGCCCGCGCGCGTGCAGCCACGACGAGCCGGACTGCGCGCTGGACGCCTGGGTCGCCGACGGTCACGCCGAGGCCGCCCGGCTCTACTCGCTGCGCCGGCTGCTGGCCAGCAAGGAGGGCGAGGCCGACTGAGCCCCGCCGGTCCCGGCCGTTTCCGGGGTCCGGCGGCCCGTTCGAGGTGTCGGAGCGGGCCGACCTGGTGATCATAGGAAGGACGGGCCATCCGCGGTCCGACCGTCGATCGACAGGGAGGGCACGCGATGGCATGGGCCCTGGTGGTCCTGGCCGGCCTGCTGGAGACCGGCTTCGCGATCAACCTCAAGCTCAGCGAGGGTTTCACCAAGCTCTGGCCCACCATCAGCTTCTGCGTGTTCGCCCTCGGCAGCTTCGGCCTGCTCACCCTCTCCCTGAAGAGCCTGCCGGTCGGCCCCGCGTACGCGGTGTGGACGGGCATCGGCGCGGCCGGCACCGCGGTCTACGGCATGGTCTTCCTGGACGAGAGCAGTTCGGTGCTCAAGCTGGTCTCGATCTCGCTGGTGGTCGCCGGCGTCATCGGCCTCCAGCTCAGCGGCACGGCGCACTGAGGCCCCCGGCGCACCGGCCGGCCCGGCGCGCGCCCGCACGGCGCGCCCACCACGCGGGCCCGGCTGTGCCGATCGGGACGGGCTCGCTAGGGTTTCGGGCATGGCCGACTACCACGACGATCTCCGACTCGCCCATGTCCTCGCCGACTCGGCCGACTCGGTCACCCTGGAGCGCTTCCGCGCCCTCGACCTGAAGGTCGAGACCAAGCCCGACCTCACCCCGGTGAGCGACGCCGACAAGGCCGCCGAGGAGCTGGTGCGCAGCGTGCTCCAGCGCGCCCGCCCGCGCGACGCCGTCCTCGGCGAGGAGTTCGGCCTCCAGGGCTCGGGTCCGCGCCGCTGGGTGATCGACCCGATCGACGGCACCAAGAACTACATCCGCGGCGTGCCGGTCTGGGCCACCCTGATCGCCCTGCTGGAGGACGGCCCGGACGGCGTCGAGCGCCCGGTGGTCGGCATCGTCTCCGCCCCCGCGCTCCAGCGCCGCTGGTGGGCCGCCAAGGGCCTCGGCGCGTTCGGCGGCCGCAGCCTGGCCAAGGCCTCCCGGCTGCGCGTCTCGGGCGTCTCCCGGATCGAGGACGCGTCCTTCTCGTACTCCTCGCTCAGCGGCTGGGAGGAGCGCGGCCGGCTCGACCCGTTCCTGGACCTCACCCGGGCCTGCTGGCGCACCCGCGCCTACGGCGACTTCTGGTCCTACATGATGGTCGCCGAGGGCGCCGTCGACATCGCCGCCGAGCCCGAGCTGTCGCTGTGGGACATGGCGGCCAACTGCGTCATCGTGGAGGAGGCCGGCGGCCGCTTCACCGGTCTTGACGGCGTGCCCGGCCCCGGCGGCGCCGACGCCGTCGCCTCCAACGGCCTGCTGCACGAGGAGGCCCTGCGCCGGCTCTCCGTCTGACGCCCCCGCGCGGGTGCTCGGCCCGGGCCCGGGCCCGGAGCCGGCGTCCGTGTCCGGACGTGGTCGCGGCCCCCTGACCAGTGGGAGCAGGTCAGGGGGCCGCCGCCGTTCCCGGCCCGGTGCCGGGGTCCGTCGAGGACGCCCTACTGCTTGCGCAGCTCCCGGACCGCCGCGTCCAGCCGCTGCCCGAAGTCGGCGTCGGCCTTGCGGAAGTTGTCGACCGCCCGCTCCACGATGTCCTCGCGGTCGGCGGAGACCTTGGCGATGAAGCCCGCCAGGTTGCCGATCAGGCGCTGCTTCTCCTCCTCGGAGAACAGCCGGTACAGGTCGCCGGCCTGCACGAAGTCGTCGTCCTCGGCGTGCGAGGGCGCGACGTGGGTGCCGGTGAGGCCGTCGACGGCGGTCGCGGCCCACAGCGGACGGCCGGTCTGCACCGGGCCGCCGAAGCTGTTCGGCTCGTAGTTCTTCTGCCGGCCGTGGCGGCCGTCGTACAGGTGGCCGTCCCGGCTGTTGGTGCGGGCCTCGGTGGCGTGCGGGCGGTTCACCGGCAGGTGGTCGGCGTTGATGCCGACCCGGTAGCGGTGGGCGTCGGCGTACGCGAACAGGCGGCCCTGGAGCATCTTGTCCGGGGACGGGCCGATGCCGGGCACGAAGTGCGCCGGGGAGAACACCGACTGCTCGACCTCGGCGAAGACGTTGTCGGGGTTGCGGTTGAGCTCCAGCTTCCCGATCTCGATCGGCGGGTAGTCGGCGTGCGGCCAGACCTTGGTCAGGTCGAAGGGGTTGAAGCGGTAGTTCGCCGCGTCGGCCGCCGGCATGATCTGGACCTGCACCGTCCAGCTGGGGAACTCGCCGCGCTCGATCGACTGGCGCAGGTCGCGCTGGTGGCTGTCCGGGTCCTCGCCGGCGAGGGTGTTGGCCTCGGCCTGGGTGAGGTTGCGGATGCCCTGGTCGGTCTTGAAGTGGTACTTGACCCAGAAGTGCTCGCCGGCCTCGTTCTGCCACTGGTAGGTGTGCGAGCCGTAGCCGTTCATGTGCCGGTAGGAGGCCGGGATGCCGCGGTCGCCGAACAGCCAGGTCACCTGGTGGGTGGCCTCGGGCGACAGGCCCCAGAAGTCCCAGACGTTGTCCGCCTCCTGCGAGCCGGTGTACGGGTCCCGCTTCTGGGTGTGGATGAAGTCGGGGAACTTGATGGCGTCCTTGATGAAGAACACCGGGGTGTTGTTGCCGACGAGGTCGTAGTTGCCCTCCTCGGTGTAGAACTTCAGCGCGAAGCCGCGCGGGTCGCGCACCGCGTCGGCCGCGCCGAGGTTGCCCGCCACGGTGGAGAAGCGCAGGAAGACCTCGGTCTGCTTGCCGACCCCGGACAGGAACGCCGCCCGGGTCCAGGGCGTCACGTCGGCGGTCACGGTGAAGGTGCCGTACGCGCCGGCGCCTCGGGCGTGCACCACGCGCTCCGGGATCCGCTCGCGGTTGAAGTGCGCGAGCTTCTCGAACAGCAGCTGGTCCTGGATGAGCGCCGGGCCGCCGACGCCCGCCGTCTCGGTGTTCTGGTTGTCGGCGACGGGGGCACCCGCCTCCGTGGTCAGGGTCGGGCGCTGCTCGTCCTGGGTCGTCATGGGAGTGCCTCCGCGGTGTCCGGTCGTGATGACTCGATCCTAACTTGGACTTTGTCCAAGTCAACACTGGAACCAATCTCGGAGCGTGACCTACTCTGGATGGCATGAGCGACCTGCTGGAGAGACTGCGCGCGAGAGGCTGGCGGCTGACCTCGCAGCGCCGGGTCGTGGCCGAGGTCCTGGACGGGGAGCACGTCCACCTCACCGCGGACGAGGTGCACGCCCGGGCGACGGCCCGGCTGCCGGAGATCAGCCGCGCCACCGTCTACAACACGCTCGGCGAACTCGTCGCCCTCGGCGAGGTCATGGAGGTCGCCACCGACGGCCGCGCCAAGCGCTACGACCCCAACGCGCACCGCGCCCACCAGCACCTGATCTGCTCGGGCTGCGGCGCGATCCGCGACGTCCACCCGCAGGGCGACCCGCTCGCCGCCCTCCCCGCCGCCGAGCGCTTCGGATTCACGGTCACCGCCGCCGAGGTCACCTACCGCGGCCTGTGCCCGAACTGCCGCTCCTGACCGGCCGGTTCACCCGACCGACCGGTCAGCACAGCCGCGTGGGCCGGCGGGTCAGGCGCTCAACTCGGCGTTCAGCGCGCCCAGCAGCCGCCCGGCCCGCTCCGCCACCTCGGCCGGCCCGGAGTCGATCGCCCGACGGCACCAGTTCTCCGCCTGCATCGGCTCCCCGCGCCGCAGCGCGAGCAGCGCCAGCCGCAGCGCCGCCCGGCCGTGCCCCGCGTCGGCGGCCCGGGTGTACCAGAGCATCGCCTCCGCCTCGCTGTCCTGCCGGGCCAGCAGCAGCCCCAGGTTGAACGCGGCGCTGCGGCTGCCCGCCTCCGCGGCCCGCCGGTACCAGCTCTCGGCGATCTCCAGCGCCCCGCGCTCGGCCGCCCGCACACCCATCCGGACCTGCGCCCGGCGGTGCCCGGCGTCGGCGGCCAGCGCGTACCAGTGCTCGGCCTCGGCGTCCGCGTCCCCGCGCCGGTCCAGCAGCGAGGCCAGCCGGAACGCGCCCTCGGCCGAGCCGCCGGCCGCCGCCTGCCGGTAACGCTCCAGCGCCCCGGCCAGGTTGCCGCGCTGCTCCTGGACGACCGCGAGCTGCAGCGCCGCCTCGCCGTGCCCCTCGGCCGCGGCCCGCGCGTACCACTCCTGGGCCTGCTGCTGCTCGCCGCGCCCGGCGTGCAGCACGCCGAGGTTGAAGGCGCCGTCCACGCTGCCGGCCTCGGCCGCCTTGGAGAACCAGGGCTGGGCGCCGGACTCGTCGCCGCGCTGCAGCAGCACCACGGCCAGCGCGTTGCAGGCCTCCCGGTGCCCGGCGTACGCGGCCCGGCGGTACCACTGCTCGGCCTGCTGCTCGCGGCCGGTGCCGGCGCAGAGCAGGCCGAGGTTGAAGGCGCCGTTCTGGTCGCCCGCGTCCAGCGCGGCGCGGTACCAGCGCTCGGCCGCGGCGGCCTCGCCGCGGCCGGCGTGCAGCGCCCCCAGCGCGTTCGCGGCGTTGCCGTCCCCGGCCTCGGCGGCCTCCTGCCACCACTCGGCGGCGGCCGCCGGGTCCCCGGCGTCGCGCAGCAGGAAGCCCAGCGCGCAGGCCGCGCGGGACTCCCCGTTCTGCGCGGCCTGCCGGTACCAGCGGGCCGCCTCGTCCAGCAGCGACCGGTCGGTGCGGGCGCGCTCCTCCAGCAACACGCCCAGGCGCAGCGCGGCGCGGGCGTGGCTGCGGGCGGCGGCGGTGCGGTACCAGGTCTCGGCGGTCTCCTTGTCCCCGGCCGCCTCGCGCATCCGGGCCAGCCGGTAGGAGGCCTCCCGGTGCCCGGCGTCGGCGGAGACCTTGAACCAGCGCTCGGCGCGCACGTCGCGCCGGTGCTCCATCAGGTCTCCCAGGGCGTAGGCGCCCAGCGGGTGGCCGTGGTCGGCGGCGAAGTGCAGCCAGTACTCGGCGGCCTCCTCCTCGCCCTGGTCCCGCAGTTGCAGTCCGAGCGCGTGCGCGGCCGGGGCGCTGCCGGCCACGGCGGCCTGGCGCCACCACTGGGCGGCCTCGGCCCGGTGGCCCTGCTGGTGCAGCAGCACGCCGAGGTTGTTGGCGGCGGCGCGCACCCCGGCAGCCGCGGCGGCGCGCAGGTAGGGCTCGGCGTCCTCCAGTTCGCCCCGGCGCAGCAGCAGGGTGCCGAGTCGACTGGCGGCGTCCGGGTCCCCGCTGTCGGCGGCCTGCCGGTGGCGGGCCTCCAGCGCGGCGGACTCGCGGGCGGCGAGGGCGGTCTCGAAGCTGGTCGAGTCGAGGCCGGCCGGGTCGAGCGCGGCGCCGGCGCCCGGCTCCCCGTCGGCCTGGTCCCCGTACGCGCCTACGGCGGCGGCGAACTGACGGGTCGACACGTGGACCAGGCTGTCGGGCCCGTAGCCCGGGACCGGGGGGCGCTCGGACAGTCCGCTGGTGCGCTGGGCGGGCAGGGCTCCGGGGCGGCTGGCGGTGCTCTCCGCCCAGGCGTCGGTGTCCGCCTCGGCGGCCGCCGAGGACTTGGCGCCTGACTTGCCGATCAGCCTCATGCCGACTCCCGCTCCCCCAGAGTGTCGCGGCATCGTGCCCCGGCGTGCGGCCGGGGGGACTCCCAGGAGAGGCGCCGGACCCGACGGCCGGTCAGCGGCCGTGCACCGTCCCCCATGTGTCCCATCGTCGCATCACCCAGTACCCGCGTACACCTGCCCCGGCCGAATTCCGGCGGGGCCGACCCGAAGCCGACGAAATTGCTTCGGCGCTTTGTCGATTTCCCGACACTTCAACCTCACAAACCCCGCTGCCGTCCTCCTTGGCGACGGTCGATAGTACCGGAGCGGTTCCCGCCGCTTCCGGGACGAGAACGGCGACGAGGACGGCGCGGAAAACACCAGAGGCCCGGAGGAAGGATCCTCCGGGCCTCTGGCCTTTGTAGCGGGGACAGGATTTGAACCTGCGACCTCTGGGTTATGAGCCCAGCGAGCTACCGAGCTGCTCCACCCCGCGTCGGTGGTTGAACCATAGCACGGACGCGGGGTGGAACGGAAAACGGTTGCCGCAGCTCAGCGGGCCACGGCCGGGCCTACGGCTGCGGCGCGGGCGATCCGCCGCCGGTGGCCCCCGGGGCGGGAGTGCCGGTCGGGGCGGGCGCCGGGCTGCCGCCGCGCGCCGCGTCGATGGCCTTCAGCGCGTCGCCGAGCGCCTTCTCGGCGGTGCCGTAGGCCGTCCAGTCACCGTTCTTGAGCGCGGCCTGGCTGTCCCCGTACGCCTTCTGCGCGTCCGAGATCGCCTTCTGGAGCTCCGGCGAGATCGTCCCGCCCGGCGCCGGCGTGGTGGGCGTCGTCGGGGTGGTCGGGGTGGTCCCGTTGCCCGGCGTGGACGGCACGGTCGGAGTGGTCGACGGGGGCGCCCCGCCGAACACCTTCTTCAGCGCGGCCTCCAGGGTGTCCTCGAACGCCACGTTGTCGTCCCCGTACACCGCCAGGACCTTCTGCATCGTCGGGTACTTGGCGCCGCGACCGCGCACGTACACCGGCTCGATGTTGAGCAGTCCGCCGCCGACCGGCAGGGTCAGCAGGTTGCCGTACTCCAGCTCGGCGTCCCCGCCGCTCTTCAGCGCGAAGATCTGCGAGGCCACCTCCTGGCGGGAGTTGAACTTCGACTGCACCAGGCCGGGGCCGGGGGCGCCGCTCTCGCCGGTCATCTTCAGGATGCGGATCTTCCCGTAGTCGTCCCCCGGGTCCGCGTTGACGGCCATGAACGCCGCCAGGTTCGGCCGCCCGTTGGGCACGAAGGTGCTGGTCAGCGAGAAGCTCGCGGCGTTGGTGTCCGGCATCCGCACCGTCACGTAGTACGGCGGCTGGACCTGCTTGGTGTCGCTGGTCGGGTCCACCGGGGTCTGCCAGATGTCACTGCCGTTGAAGAAGGAGTTGGCGTCCGTGACGTGGTACTGGCCGAGCAGGTCGCGCTGCACCTTGAACATGTCCTGCGGGTAGCGCAGGTGCGGCAGCAGCGTCTGCGGGATGTCCGCCTTCGGCTCCACGCTGCCCGGGAAGGCCTTCATCCAGGTCTTCAGGACCGGGTCCTTGTCGTCCCACTGGTAGAGCTTCACCTCGCCGGTGTAGGCGTCCACCGTGGCCTTGACCGAGTTGCGGATGTAGTTGACCTGGTTGGCGGCGCTCAGCAGCTCACCGCGCTGGTTGGTCAGCGAGTCCTTGGTGGCGGCGCCCAGCGTCGTCTTCGAGGAGAACGGGAAGCCGTCCGAGGTGGTGTAGCCGTCCAGCACCCACAGCACTCGGCCGTCCTGCACCACCGGGTACGCGTCGGCGTCGATCGACAGCCACGGCGCGACCTTCTCCACCCGCTCCTTCGGCGTCCGGTTGTAGATGACCTTGGCGCCGTCGGTGATCGCCCCCGCGTAGAGGATCTGCGGCTCGGCGAAGCGCACCGCGTACGCGGCCCGGGTCAGCGGGTTGTCCAGCGAGACGCCACTGCCACCGGTGTAGGTGTACTCGGCGTTCTGGCCGGTCTTGGGATCGGTGTAGTCGATCTCCTTGTTGGCGCCGCCGACGATCGAGTACGTGGTGGTCTTCTCGCCGTAGTAGATCCGCTGCTGGTAGTCGCCCAGCGTGCCGGTGGCCGGCAGGCCCGACTCGGTGAACACCGGCTGGCCCTTGTCGTCGACCTGGTTGCCCTTGGCGACCACCGCGCCGTAGCCGTGGGTGTACTTGAAGTGGTCGTTGATCCAGTTGCGCTGAACGCCGTTGAGGTCCAGCTCGCGCAGGCCGATCACGCTGTCTTGCTTGTCCTGCCCGGAGCCGTAGCGGTCCACGTCCAGCGTGTTCGGGAAGGCGTAGTAGTTGCGCTGCTGCTCCAGCGACTGGAACGCCGGCGAGACGACGTTCGGGTCCAGCAGCCGGATGTCGGCGACGGTCTGCGCGTCCGGCTTGAGCGCCTCGGCGTTGGTGGTGCCCTGCGGGGTGTACTGGGTGGTCTGCGCGTCCGCGATCCCGTACGCCTGGCGGGTGGCGTCGATGTTCTTCTGGATGTACGGCGTCTCCTTGGCCTGCTCGTTCGGCTTGACCTGGAACTGCTGCACGATCGCCGGGTACAGCCCGCCGATCAGCACCGCCGACAGCACCATCAGCCCCAGGCCGATCAGGGCCGGGGCCCAGGTGCGGCGGATCGGGGTCAGGAAGAACAGCACCGCGCAGATGATCGCGACGAAGAACAGGATGGTCTTGGCCGGCAGGAACGCGTTGGCGTCCACGTAGCGCAGGCCCGTCCAGCCCGAGACGCCCTTGTACGAGCCGGTCTTCACCGCCAGCGCGTACCGGTCCAGCCAGTACGCGACGGCCTTCAGCAGCACGAAGACGCCCAGCAGCACCGCCAGGTGCCCCTGCGCGCCCACGCTCGCCCGGCGGCCCGGGCCCTGCAGCCGCAGCCCGCCGTACAGGTAGTGCACCAGCGCCGAGGTCAGCAGCGAGACGATCACCGCGCTGAACGCGAAGCCCAGCACGAACTCGTAGAACGGCAGGTCGAAGGCGTAGAACGAGACGTCCATGCCGAACTGCGAGTCCTTCTCACCGAAGGAGGTCGAGTTCGTCCACATCAGCCAGGTCCGCCACTGGCCGGAGGCCGCGGCGCCGGCCACCAGGCCGATCACCAGCGAGACGCCGATCAGCGCCCAGCGCTTGAACGGCGCCAGGCCCGAGCGGTACCGGTCCAGGCTCTGCTGCTCCACCGACATCGCCGACAGCGGCGGCCGCAGCCGGTGCGCCAGCCAGACGTTGAAGCCGACGATCACCGCCATCAGCAGGCCGAAGACCGCGAACAGGCCGATCTTCGTCCACAGCTGGGTGGTGAACACCGAGGAGAAGTGGACCGACCTGAACCACAGCCAGTCCGTCCAGAAACCCGCGAACATGACGAACAACAGGAAGAGCACCGCGAGCACGCCCAAGGTCAGCAGGGCCACCCGCGCTCGCCGGGAGGGCGGGCCTACCCTGCGCCGGAAACCCGGCCCTGAGCGTTCGGGCATCTGGAAGACCACGGTGGCACCTCGGCTGTGTCGTCTGAATGGAGTCGGTCGTCAGAGCAACTTAACCAGGCTTTGGCCGAGTTCCCACCGTTAGCAGACGGTTACGACGCCCGCCCGCCGCCGCCCGTCCCCGCCACCGCCGCTCCGGCCCTCCCGGCGCCCGCCGGCGGGCCCGCGGCGCCCCGCCCGGCGAGCGCGCCCCGCCCGGCGTGTGAGGATTGAGGCATGTCCGACGCGTCTGATCTGAACAACTCCCCCGACGACGTCTCCAAGCTCCCGGCCGCCACCCCGCTGACCCGGGCCGCGCTGGAGATCGACGAGTACGCCGCCACCCTCGGCTGGGACCTCCCGGCCCGGCTGTTCGCCCTGGTGGACAGCGCCGCCCTGCGCAAGGCCAACCCGAAGATCGCGAAGCAGCTCGGCCTCGCCGAGGGCGACGAGGCCGGCCTGACCCCGATCGAGCAGGACGAGCTGCCGGCCGGCATGGAGCTCGACAAGTTCCTCGGCACCATCGCCTGGCCCGACTCCGTGGCGGGCTGCGCCCTGGTCGTCGAGCGCATGATGCTGCCGCCGGGCGCCGAGCAGTCCCGCCCGCGCGGGGCCAGCGACGCCCAGCTCGCCGAGTGGGTGGCCAACCACCCCAAGCGCGAGGAGGTGCGGATCACCGCCGCGGTGCTGCGCGGCGGCAAGAAGGAGATCGCCCTGCGGCTGCGCTCCAAGGACGTCGCCCGCGAGGTGCTGACCGGTCCCGACCTGGTGCCCGGCCTGACCGACGCGCTGCTGGCGACCTTCGCCTGACGCCTTCCGCCAGCCGCCCGGTGGCCGCCGGGCGGCTTCCGGGTGCCTGCCTGCCGGGCCGCTTCCGAGTGCCTGCCGGGCGGCCGCGCGGCGGCCACTCGGGCGGCTGCCCGGCCGCTACCCGGCCGCGCAGGAGGGCAGCGCGGCGGCCTGCCCGGAGCGGACCTGCTCCAGCGACTTCAGCGCGCCGTCCAGCGTGTCCGTCTTGATCAGGGTCAGCCCGGACGGGACGTTCTTGGCCGCCTCGGCGCAGTTCGAGGACGGGGTGAAGAAGTACTCGGCCCCGGCGTCCCGGGCGGCGATCAGCTTCATCGAGATGCCGCCGATCGGGCCGACCTTGCCGTCGTCGTCGATGGTCCCGGTGCCGGCCACGAACTTGCCGCCGGTGAGGTCCCCGCCGGGCGTGAGCTTGTCGATGATGCCGAGCGAGAACATCAGACCGGCGCTCGGGCCGCCGACGTCCTGCAGGCCGATGTCGATCTGGAACGGGTAGGTGTGCCGGATCCCGGTGCCGATGCCGACCACCGCGAGCTCGGCCCGCTCGGCCGGGGCCTTCGGGTCGAGGTCCTTGGCCCGTACGGTCGGGACGGTGACGTCGGTCTTCCCGCCCGCCGCGGCGGCGCCGTTCGCGTCCTTGACCCGCGGCACGACGGTGAAGACCACCGACTCGCCCGGCTTGTGCCTGGTGACCGCCGCGACCACCTGGTCCGCCGAGTCGGCGGGCGCGCCGTCCACCGCCACGATCTGGTCACCCGCGTGCAGCCGACCCTCGGCCGGGGCTCCCGCGGTGACCGACTTCACGATCAGCTCGCTGCCCACCGGGATGCCCAGCTGCTTGAGCGCCGCGGTGCGGGCGCTGTCCTCGGAGGACGCGAACTCCTCGGCGTTCTGCTTCTTGGCCTCCGCGTCCGACTGCCCCTTGGGGTAGACGTTGTCGTGCGGCACCACCAGCACGTCGTCCCGCAGCCAGCCGACCACCGCGTTGACCAGGCTGGGCTCGTACTTGGCCCCGGTGACCTGGACGGTCGTCATGTTGAGGTGCCCGCTCGTCGGGTACGACTCGTGCCCGCTGATGCTGATCACCGGCTTGCCGCCCTGGTTGCCCAGCGTGTTGTACGTCGGCCCCGGGCTCATCTCCGTGTACGGAACCTTCATCAGCACCGAGACGCAGAGCAGCGCTATGAGCAGCAGGGTGGCAGCGAGCATCGTCGCGGAGCGGCGTGGCATGCCTCGACAGTACGGGACGGGCCTGAAGCGGCGCCCGCCGGGCTACCTGCCGGAGCCCTCACCGGGGGCGGCCGCGCCGGCGGTGGTGCGCTCCATCGCGGCCATGAAACGCCGGTGCTCGGCGAGTGAGGCCGGGTCCCCGGTGGCCCGCGGCGCCCGCTGGGCCCACACCGCCCAGAGGGCGGCGACCAGGACGGCGACAACCGGAATGATCAACCAGGCGAGCACACCCATACCAGCACTCCCAGCTCGTCGTGTCTATGAGCAGATTAACCACTCCGGCGGACAACGCGGCCGGCGCCGTCCGGGTTACGGGACGGCCGATCGGCTCACTTCCAGGGAGTATTCGGGGCGCCGTCGCGGGCCCGTTGGAGTGAGACCACGGCGCGCCTGACCCGTCGGACGCGCGAGGTGTGCCGCTCGGTTCCGCCGTGCCGGGGGCGACCTCCTCAGCAACCGCCCGCGCCGACCCACTCCTCCTCGCCGTCGGAGAAGACCTGGTGCTTCCAGATCGGCACCTCGTGCTTGAGGTCGTCGATCAGCCGGCGGGCGGCCGCGAAGGCCTCGCCGCGGTGGGCACAGGAGACGGCGACGATCACGGCCTTGTCGGTGATCTCCAGCCGGCCCACCCGGTGGACCGCGGCCAGCGCCCGGACCGGGAAGTCCGCGGCCACCTTCTCGGCGATCCGGCGCATCTCCTGCTCGGCGGTGGGGTGGCAGCTGTACTCCAGCGCGGAGACCGACTTGCCGCCGTCGTGGTCCCGGACCGTCCCGACGAAGACGGTGGTGCCGCCGGCCGCGTCGTCGCCGACCGCCTCGTACACCTCGTCCAGCGAGAGCGGGGTGTCGCGGATGGCGAGCAGACGGATGGGGTCGTGGTTCTCGGACATGGCCCCATGATTCCCCATCCGGGCCGGCGCCAGGCAGCGCTTTCCGCATCACGACGGCGGAATTTCGCATCGTGAGAACGTCGAGCAGGGTGCGCCGCCGGCCCGCTCAGAACCGCCCGCTCAGAACCGCCGCCGCTTGCGGGCCCGGCGCACCAGCGCCGCCGTGCCGACCAGCGCCACCGTCGCCCCGGCCGCCCCCAGGCTGGTCGCCGCCTCCTTGCCGCCCAGCCGGCGCCCGGCCACCGCGTGCTTGCCGGACACCTGCTCCAGCAGCTCGGCCAGCACCTGCTCGTTGGTGTGCGCCGGGCGCCAGCCCGCCTCGTGCAACCGGCTGCCGGACACCACCCACGGGTACATCGTGTAGGCGAGGTCCCCGGCCGGCGCCGGGGTCAGGCCCAGCCGGTGCAGCCGCGCCGCGGTGCCGAGCGCCAGCGAGGCCGGCAGCTCCATCCGCCGGATCCCGGACAGCCGCTCCACGTCCTCCTGCTCCAGCCAGCCGTCGCAGCCGACCGTCACCTCGCCCTCGACCAGGCCCAGCGCCGCGTACTCCAGCGCCGCCGCCAGGTCGTCCACGTGGCAGAACTGCCAGCACGGCCGGGATCCGGCCACCACCAGCAGCCGGGGCGCCTCGAAGTGCCGGGTCAGCACGGTGTCCACGCCGGGGCCCACCACCACGGCCGGGCGCAGCACCGTCACCTGGAGGCCCGGGTGGGCGCGCGGCGCCCGGCGGGCCAGCCGCTCGATCTCCAGCAGGTCCCCGACCAGCGAGGCCTCCTCGGTGGCCCGCAGCTCGGAGTCCTCGGCCAGCGGCACCTCGTTGTCGGCCAGCGCCCCGTAGACCATCGCCGAGGTGCACAGCACCACCCGGTGCACGCCGGCGGCCGCGGCCGCGGTCAGCACCGTCTGGGCGCCGCGCACGTTGTAGGCGCTGCGGGCCCGGGCGTCCGACTCCATGCCGAAGTCCATCGCCAGGTGCACCACCACGTCGACGCCGGCCAGCCGCTCGGCCACCGCGGGGTCGCGCACGTCGAGCACCCGCCACTGCACGCCGGGCACGTCGCCGCGCCGGTCGTCCACCGCGAGGACCTTCCGCACGTGCGGAGAGGCCACCAGCCGGGCGGCCACCCGCTCGCCCAGCACGCCCGCGGCGCCCGTGACGGCCACGGTCAGCGGTCGCCCGCCGTAGGCTGGAGGCGGCGACGCCGTGGTGTCCGACGCGTCCTCTCCTCCGGTCAGCCCAGAGCGAACGTCCGAGGGCGGGGAACTCACCGGCCATCCTCCACGGTTAGCTTTATGTGCGTACGGACGTGTGTCACGTACGTCCATCCTGCCCGAGGCTGAGGCCCGGCGGTGCACCCGGCGCGGGCCAGCCGTGCGGGAGCCGCTCCCGAGTCCCCCACTCCGCCGCCGCCCCGGGCGCAGACTTTCCCGCCACACCCGCATGACGGCCGACCGGATCGAGGACCCCGTGAGCGACCTTCCCTTCGGATTCGGCGTTCCGCCCGAGGAGCCCGAGGACGGCAAGGCCAAGCCCGACGACGCGCAGCAGAAGAAGGACCAGGAGCAGCCCGGCAGCGGCCCCCAGCCGTTCGGCTTCGGCGGCGGCAACCCCTTCGGGGCGATCTTCGGCATGCCCGGTGCCCCGGGCGGCCCCGGCGGCGCCGGCGCCGACAACCCCTTCGCCGCGATGTTCGGCGGCATGAACCCGGGCGACCTCGGCGCCGCCTTCCAGCAGCTCGGCCAGATGCTCTCGTTCGAGGGCGGCCCGGTGAACTGGGACCTCGCCACGAACATCGCCCGCCAGACCGTGGTCGCCGAGCCCGCCGAGGGCAAGAGCAAGGACCGCTCGGTCAGCGCGGCCGAGCGCTCCGCCGTCGTCGAGGCCATCCGCCTCGCCGACCTGTGGCTCGACGGCTCCACCGAGCTGCCCTCCGGCGCCGGTACCGCCGTCGCCTGGAGCCGCGCCGAGTGGATCGAGGCCACCCTCCCGGTCTGGAAGGACCTGGTGGACCCGGTCGCCGAACGGGTCGGCAACGCCATGGGCGGCGTGCTGCCCGAGGAGATGCAGGCCATGGCCGGCCCGCTGATGGGCGTGATGCGCTCGATGGGCGGCGCCATGTTCGGCACCCAGATCGGCCAGGCACTCGGCGCGCTCGCCGGCGAGGTGGTCGGCTCCGCCGACGTCGGCCTGCCGCTCGCCCCGGTCGGCAAGGCCGCGCTGCTGCCCCAGAACGTCGCCGAGTTCGGTGAGGGCCTGAGCGTGCCCGCCGACGAGGTCCGGCTCTACCTGGCCCTGCGCGAGGCCGCCCACCAGCGGCTCTTCGCCCACGTACCGTGGCTGCGGGCCCACCTGCTGGGCGCCGTCGAGGCCTACGCCCGCGGCATCAAGGTCGACACCTCCCGGATGGAGGAGCTGGTCGGCCAGCTCGACCCGAGCAACCCGGAAGCGCTCCAGGAGGCGCTGGCCGGCGGCCTGCTCCAGCCCGAGGACACCCCCGAGCAGAAGGCCGCGCTCGCCCGCCTGGAGACGGCGCTCGCGCTGGTCGAGGGCTGGGTCGACGCCGTCGTGCACGCCGCCGCCGAGCCGCACCTGCCGCAGGCCGGCGCGCTGCGCGAGACCGTCCGCCGCCGCCGCGCGGCCGGCGGGCCCGCCGAGCAGACCTTCGCCACCCTGGTCGGCCTGGAACTGCGCCCGCGCCGGCTGCGCGACGCCTCCCGGCTCTGGGCGCTGCTCGCCGACGCCCGCGGCATCGAGGGCCGCGACGCGCTCTGGCAGCACCCGGACATGCTGCCCACCGCCGCCGACCTGGACGACCCGGACGCCTTCGTCCACCGGGGCTCCGCCGACGACCTGGAGGGCGGCCTCGACTTCGACGCGATCGACAAGCTCCTCGGCGAGGCCGCGGCCGGCAAGCCCGACCTCACCAAGAAGGACGAGCAGCCGAAGGCCGACGAGGACGGCACCGACGGAAAGGGCGAGCCCACCGCATGACGGCCACCGAGACGCCCGCCGGGATACCGGCCACCACCCTGCACGCGGACGCCGTCCGCACGCTGAGCGGGTGGCGGCCCGCCGACGAGGACCAGGAGCGGCTGCGGCTCGACTACCTGGACCACCTCGCAGCGCAGCCCGAGGGCCTGTACCGGTCCTGCCTGCCCGCGCACATCACCGCGAGCGCGGCGGTCGTCGACCCGGCCGCCGGGCGGGTGCTGCTGACCCTGCACCCCAAGGTCGGCATGTGGCTCCAGATGGGCGGGCACTGCGAGCCCGGCGACCGCGACCTCGCCTCGGCCGCGCTGCGCGAGGCCGTCGAGGAGTCCGGCATCCCGGACCTGGTGCTGCTGGAGAGCGGCGGCACGCCGGTGCCGGCCAAGCTGGACCGCCACCTGGTGCGCTGCACCGGCAAGGACCGGCCGGAGAACACCCACCTGGACGTCCAGTACATCGCGCTGGCCCCGGCCGGCGCGCAGGCGCTGATCAGCGAGGAGTCGCTGGACCTGCGCTGGTTCGACTACGACCGGCTGCCGGAGCTCACCGACCACTCGGTACGCGACCTGGTGGCCCGGGCGCGGCGGCTGACCGGCTGAGGCGAGACATCGGAAGGGGGCGTGGACCTTGTCGGTCCGCGCCCCCTTCCGTCGTTCCCGGGGTCGAACCGGACCGGCCGGCCCCGGGCCCCGCCGCCGCCCCCCCCCCGCCCCCGGCTCGGGGCCCCACCCGCACGCCCGCGGCGCCCCCCCCCACCCCGCGGCGGCGCCCGCGGGGCGCACGCCCCAGCACCTCCCGCACGGTGCCGGTCACCC
>NZ_JBEZUT010000120.1:0-24062 GCF_040636595.1 Kitasatospora sp. NPDC036755 | reverse complement strand
GAGCATCGTGCCCAGCGACACGTCGGGGGTCTGGACGCCGAAGCCGAGGAAGGACAGGGCGGTCTCGCTGAGCACGGTGGAGACCACGCCCAGGGTGAGGTTGACGATGAGCAGGGAGCCCAGGTTGGGGATGATGTGGCGCACCACGATGTGCAGGGGGCGCACGCCCATGTACTCCGCGGCGCGTACGTAGTCGCGCTCGCGCAGGGACGTCGACACCGACCAGACCACGCGGGCGGTGGACATCCAGCCGAACACCGTCAGGACGAGGACGAGGACCCGCCAGTCGCCCGCCAGCCGGTGCGAGACCAGGGCGAGGACGAGGAAGGACGGCACGACCAGCAGGAAGTGGATGAGGGCGAGGGTCGCCTTCTCCACCCGGCCACCGACGTAGGCGGCGCCCGCGCCCACGACCGCGGCGAGGGCGACGGTCAGCAGGGAGACGGTGACCGCGATCACCAGTGAGCGCTGGAGGCCGTGCACGGCGGCGGCGTAGACGTCATTGCCGCCCTGGTTGGTGCCGAACCAGTGCTCGGCGCTCGGGGCCTGGGTGAGGGCGGAGAAGTCGGTGTCCGCGTAGCCGTACGGGGTGAACAGGCCGCCGAGCGCGCTGAACAGCACGAGCAGCAGGAAGATCACCACACCGGCGACGGCGGTCCGGTTGCGCAGGAAGCGGCGCAGGTAGAGGCGGCGCCGGCCCAGGTAACGGCCGTCGTGCCCGTCGTGCCCGTCGTGCTTGTCATGCTCGGCGGCCAGGACGCCTTCGGTGCCCGCGTCGGGACCCACAGGGGTCACATCGGGGCTCACGGGGGTCACAGGGGTGCTCATCTCAGCTCACCCGCACCCTCGGGTCGAGGAGGACGGTGGCGATGTCCGCGAGGATCGCGCTGACCGCCGTCAGGGTGGCGGCGAAGGCGGCGATCGCCACGGTGCCGTGCACGTCGTTCTTGCTGATGGTCTGGATGAAGTACTGGCCCATGCCGTTCCAACCGAAGATCGTCTCCGTGAGGACCGCGCCGGTGAACACCGCCGGGATGCTGAAGGCCACGGACTGGGCCGTGGGGATCAGCGCGGTGCGCAGGGCGTGCCGGCGGATCGCCTGGGCGCGGGTGAGCCCGGTGGCCCGGGCGGTGCGCACGAAGTCGGAGCCGATGACGTCCAGCAGCAGCGAGCGCTGGGTGAGGTGGTAGCCCACATAGCCCGTCAGGGTGAGCGTCAGTGTCGGCAGGATCAGGTGCAGCAGCCGGTCGCCGACCGTCGCCCAGAACCCTTCCACGCCGGGCGAGTTCTCGCCCGCGACGTACAGGAAGTGCCAGCCCGCCTGCTCGTTCAGCCGGATGGCCAGCAGCACCAGGGCGAGGGCGGCGATGGACACCGGGACGTTGAACAGCGCCACGGACAGGGCCTGGGCGGCCCGGTCGCGCCGGCCGTACTGGCGCGAGGCGGTGTGGACCGCGAGCGCGACCCCGACGACGACGGACAGGACCGTCGCGCCGATCACCAACTCGGCGCTGACCAGGGAGCGGTGGCCGATCTCCCCGTTCACCCGCACCCCGACCGGGGAGCGGCCCCAGTCGAAGCGCAGGACGACCCCGCTCAGCCAGTCCCACCAGCGGTGCAGCAGCGGCTCGTGCGGGTCGAGGTTGTACGGGGCCAGGGCCCGGGAGATCTGGTCCTCGGTGCGGACGGGGCGCAGCTCCTTGAAGTTCGAGCGCGGGTCGAGGAACCAACTGGCCAGGAAGTAGGTGGCGTTGGTGGCCGCGGCGATCACCAGCAGCCACCCCGCCGCGCTGCGTGTCACGTACCGGAGCACGGACGCCACCTCCCCGCCGGATGCGACGGGTACGGCAGGGGAGCGCTGGGTCTGGGGGAATTGGGCATGCGGGTGGAACTTCCTCTGTCCAAGGGGTGGTCGCACGATCGCGCAGAGACCAGTATGTGTACGAGCGACACCCGGCACCAGGGATCAGGGCACGTGGACACGAACACGAAACGCCCCCGCAGCACACGCACGCGTCCACGTCACATTCCGTCGAATCCGCAGGTCGCAGCGGCCGCGGCGGCCACCGGCCCGCGCCGCCGCCGAGCGTCGGCGGGCGCGCGCCCTGGTGCGCGTGCCGGACTCGCCGCACCCCGGCGTCTCCCCGCGCCACCTGGCCGCGGTCGTCGCCCACGGACACCGCGTCGAGCACATCGCCGACGAGGCCTTCGACCGGGCACCCGAGACCGCGGGCGCGCGAGTTCACGGTGCGCCTGCTCCACGAGACGGTGCTCGTCTCGGACGCGGTGATCGGCTACCCCGCGCCGCGCGCCTTCGCCGACACCCTCTCGGGATCACCACTGCTGCGCCTTCTCGGCCGCGTCGAACAGCCCGAAGCCGGCGTCCACGGCATCCGCGTCGTCGGGGCCGTCCTCGTCGTCCTCACCGCCCGGGGCCGGACTCCCTCGGGGTGGCACCGGCGTGGGCCACGGTGTGGTGGCGTCGAACGGCGTCGCGGGGCCTCGTCGTCCCCGGCCGCCGTCCCGGGCCGCGTGCGGTGCCGGGCATGCTCATCGTGTCGGCTCAGGCCCCTGCGGTACTGCGCCGGGTGTTTGGACCGAGCGGGCGGCGGCCGCCAGCAGTCGGTAGGAGTGGGTTCGCTCGTCGGGGTCGGCGATGCTGGTGACCGCGCAGATCTCGGTCGCCGCGAGCTCGGTCGCCAGATCGCACAGACGCGCCACCGCGGTCTGCCGGTCGCCGACCAGCCAGTCCGTGAGCCGGCGGCGCAGCAGTTCCTGCTCTGGCCCGGTCGGTTGCGTTTCGGCGGCCTGCGGCACCGTGGGAAGGGGCGAGGGACGTCCCTGCCGGGCGTGCAGGAGCGCGGTGGCCGGGACGCGGGCCAGTGCGGCGGCCCGGCCCGGGTCGTCGGACAGGTAGACACCGAGGCTGAGCAGCAGGTCGGGTTCGGGGTGACCGGGTGAAGGCCGGTAGTGCCGGCGGTAGGTGTCGGCCGCCTGTCGTGCCCCGCGCAGGCTCAGGTGTCCTGCGAAACCGTAGGGCAGCCCCAGTTCGGCTGCCAGCTGCGCCACTGGCGGGCTCGATCCCAGGACGCGGACCGGGATCGGGGCCTCGGCGGCGGACATGTCGTCGAGGTGGCCGACCAGTTCGGCGATCTGACGGCGGAACCGCTCCGGTTCGGCTGACGGTGTGGTGCCGCGCAGCGCCAGGCCGAGCGCCGGCCGACCGGCGAGCGCACGCACCACGCCGAGCTCGATCCGTGGCCCGTGGAGGCGCGCCAGTGCGCGGAAGCTCTCGGCGACTCGGAAGGGTGCGTGGTTGGGCAGCATGATGCCGCCGGCACCGACTCGCAGTGTGGAGGTCTCGTTGGCGATCGCCGAGATCAGGACTTCGGGGGCGGTGGCCGCAGAGGCCGGGTTGGCGTGGTGCTCGGCCACCAGGTACCTGGCCGCACCGAACTCCTCGGCCTTCCGGGCCAGCTCGATGGAGCCCCGGAGGGCGGCGGCCGGGCCCTGGTGCTCGAAGACCGGGCACAGGTCGAGTACGGAGATCTTCATCGACGGACCGTTTCGGTTTCGTGGGGCAGGGGGTCTCAGCGCTCGGTGGTCAGGTGGTCGGCTGCGCGCAGGGCGAGCACGGCCAGTGCCCCGGTGCCCAGTGTCCAGAGCGCGGCCCAGAGCAGGTCCGCGGCGGAGCCCGCCCAGGTCGAGCGCAGCCAGTCGACCTGGTACGTGAGCGGGTCCAGCCGGGCCACGAAACGCAGATAGCCGGGCGCCGTGTCGAGCGGGTAGAACAGCGGCGCGGCCAGTACCACCGGAAGGGCGGTCAGGGTCACCACGAAGTCCCGCGTTGCGTACGATTGGACCCGGGCAGCCACGGCGGCTCCGGCCAGCACCCAGCCGGCGTCCACCAGCAGCGAGCCTGCCACGGTGAGCAGGAGTCCTCGGCCGGACAGGCCCGACAGCGCGCCGAGCGGTGCGGCAAGGCCGATCACCACCAGCAGTTGGAGCAGGAAGACGCCGCCGAGCACGATCAGCACGCTCAGCAGGTAGCCCGTGGTGCCGCCGCCGTACATCCGGTAGAAGGCGAAGACTCCCCATTTGCGGTCGTTCGACACGTCCGAGACGGCGGCGGTGCCCGATCGGAAGGCCAGCATGGCCAGCATGCCCGGCAGGACGAATGCCAGGTAGTGGTGGGCCGTGCCGCTGCCCGAAGCGCCTACCGCGCCGCTGACGCCTGCGGCCAGGAAGAGCAGGTAGGCGACCGGTTCGATGATGCGGCCGTAGTAGACCTGGCGCCAGTTCCACAGTGAGGCGAGATGGAACCGCACCGCGATCAGTGGGCGGGCGCGGGTCATGGGGTCTCCGTCTCGGTCAGTGCCTGGTAGGCGGTCCACAGGTCCTCGGATCCCGGTGCGGCGCGCAGGAAGGCGGCGGTGGGCCGGTCCGCGAGGATCCGGCCGCGGTGAATGGCGACCACCCGGGTGCAGTAGCCGGAGAACCGCGAGGTCTCGTGGGTGCTCACGAGCACGGCTCCGCCGGCCCGGGCACTGTCCTGGAGGTAGTCGAAGACCTGTCGCACGGCGTCGGGGTCGAGACCGGTGGTGGGCTCGTCGAGCAGCATGAGGCGCGGGCGTCCGGCGATGGCCCGGGCGATCTGGCAGCGCCTGAGCTCGCCGCCGGACAGGGTCTGCGCCTGGCGGTGCAGTACCGGCCCCAGGTTCAGGATCTCGGCGATCTCGGTTGCCGCTCGTCGCACGCCGCGCAAGGTGCCGCGGCGAAGTGCCAGACCGAGCTCGATGTTCTGGCTGACCGTCAAGGACCAGTCGATCACTTCGCGTTGCGGGCACCAGCCGAACTCGGCGACCGGGACGTCCCGGCGCACGGTTCCCGAGTCGGGCCGGCGCAGACCGGCGACGATGTCGAAGAGCGTTGACTTCCCTGCTCCGTTGTGGCCGATGAGTGCGACCAGCTCGCCGGCTTCGAGGTCCAGTGAGGCCTTCTCCAGGGCCGGCGCGGGATTGCCCGGGTACTGCTTGGAGACCCGGTCCACGCTCAGCACGCCGGGTCCAGTGCCTCGGTGGCCGCCAGCCGTGCCTCGATCAGGTCGGCGACCTGTTCCGGCCCGGCTCCGTCAGGTATGCCCACCACGAGCGTGCGCTCGGGCAGTTGCTCGGAGATCCGGTGGCGGCTCGCTCCGGAGAACCAGACAGCGGGGTCGGTCCGCCGATCGGCCGGCCCCGTCGAGGCCTGTTCCGACGGGACCAGCCGTACCAGGTGCCTCACGTTGGTCTGGTCGAGGTTGGGCCTCCCGAGGAACCGTTCAGAGCGGGCCAGCAGCACCAGACCGGTGTCGGGGGAGACCGTTTCGCGGTGCTCGCCGTCCAGGATCCGGGCCAGATGGTGGCGCCGCCCCCCGCGGCGGAAGCCCAGTGGGCTGTCGTGGCGCAGGAAACTGCCGCTGTCCACGTCGAGCACGGCGAGGCTGTCGCTGACCAGTCGGGCACCCCGCGAACAGAGCACGAGTGCGGCCGAGGTCTTGCCGATGTAGTTGTCCCCGGTCAGCAGCACCCCGGTGCCGTCAGCCAGTTCCAGACAGGTGCCCGGGCCGACGGCCAGGCGCTCCCAGAGGCGCGAGTACCGGAACGGCGGAAGCGGGGAGGGGACTTCGGACCAGTCGGTGAACGTGTGGTCGACTTCACGGTGCCAGCCGTCCTCGGTCCTTCGGTCCACCTCGATCCGCTTGGTCAGGCCGTCCTTCCGCAGCAGGCTGGTGAAGAATCCGCGCTCGGGCCATTCCGGGCAGCTCAATGTCACCACGACCTCGGTGCGCTCCGGCGCAGCGGGTTCGACTCGCTGTCCGCCGAAGTAGAACAGCGCCTCGGTGGTATCGGCGGAGTGGCAGCGCAGCCGGGTGATCACGTCGTAGAAGTCGAAGTAGAGGTCCGTCAAGGGAAGATCCATGTCTCAGGTCCCGGTGCTTGCGTTCAGGGTGGTGGAGAGCTCCGCCACCGCCTGTCGGGCGTGTCGGGCCGGGTCGAAGGCGAGCCGCCAGCTGTGCTCGCCGATGCGGTGGAGTTCGAACTCGGCCGCGGGGCTGAGCACGACGGTCCAGGACCATTCGGTCCGCTGCGGGGCCCGTCGAACCGGCAGAGCGGCGGGGTGCACCGCCCAGGTGGTTCCGGTCGGTGTCCGAAAGGAGGGCGCCGCGGCCAGGAAGGGACGCAACCACGGGTGGACGTCGAGCGTGCGCTCCCGCACCCCGATGGGCCGGCGGTAGGAGAGCAGCCGCCGTTCCCGCTCGATCGGCACGGTGTCGTCGCTGACGAAGCCCCAGCCGGTCCGGAGCAGTTCCAGCAGCAGCACCGACTTGCCCGCCAGGGACGGCCCGTGCAGCAGCACCGCCTGGTCCGGAGCCCACGGTGCGCTCGCCGCACTGGCGTGCACGGTGCGGACCGTGCTGCTCAACGGCGGGAACGGGAACGGTGGGAGCGGGCTCGGCTTTCTCGCCGTCCCGCGGTATTTCTCGTAACAGGACCAGTCGAATTCTGGAGTGCGTAGAAATATGCTTCGCAGGGCATCCGCAGAACCGTCCGTAAAGGCCTTCGATTCTGCCGTGAAAGCGATCTCGAAATCTGCGCGACCGGACGTTCCCGTGCGCCGGTGATCCTGGAAGTAGTAGTCGAAATGAGCCAGGTCTGCAGAATTCTGCAGCAGCACGTCGACCGTCGTTCCCCAGAAGTCCAGCCGCAGCCGGCTCAGTCGTTCCAGTGCGTGCGGGGCAACGTCCACGGCTCGCTCCCCCCGATGTACAGCGTCATCCCGCTGTGACTGCTGGACACCAGGCTGTCGAGCTCACCGACGGTGGCGTGGCTGATCTGCGGGGCCATGTCGGAGCGCCAGGCCGACAGCACGGCGGCGACCGCGCGATCCGCCGGGTACAGATCGCGAAGCCGCGCCGTGAGCGGCGACAGCCGACCGTACAGGTCCTCGCGGTCGCGGAGCCGGTCGGTGCCGAAGGAACCGAACTGGGAGAGGACGAGGGGGAAACGGGTGTCCGGCGCGACCGAGTGCAGGTAGAAGGCGTTGGCGTCGTACACCTGAACGGCATAGTCGAAGCGGGCTCCCACATCGATCAGCAGGGTGTCCAGGAAGGACGTCGCGGGCACGGCCTTGACCGTCAGCCCGTGGCGCTGGGCCGCCTCCTGCAGCAGCCAGCCGGTGTCGACCAGGAAGAGGGGATGACCATAGGTCAGAAAGCTGACCGGCCCGTGACCGCGCCCCTCGGCAGCGGCCTCCAGCACCCGGGCGGCCATCGCGTGGTAGACCTGGCCCGGATTGGGATCGGCGGCGTAGACCTGCTCCAGGTCGGTCACCTCGCCGTCGTAGCGCAGCCGCAGGTCGGAGTCGTAGGCGGTGAGATGGAGGATCCTGCGGGAGTCACGCAGGATCCGGTCGGCTTCGACACTCCGGCGGTCGAAGCCCCCGATGCCCAAGCCGACCAGGTACAGGTCGGCTTGAGCATCGGGGACGCGCAGGTCAGCACGCTTCAGGCGCACCCGATGGGCCTTTCGATCGAGGACTTCACCGATCCCGGTCGTGGCACCGGCGCCGAAGTCGGCACCGCACTCGCCGGCCAGGTCGGAATCCGACTCAGAAGCAGTTGGAATCCGCGACGACGCTCGCGCAGGTTCCCTGGCAGTGGGCGCCGCTCGCCTTGATCGTCTCCTCGATGGTCGGGATGTAGGACGGCACCACGACCTCCCGGTGCGCCGGGTGGCTGTCCTGGCCGGCTACGGAGCCGACAACTTGCTGCGCGATATCCACGGTTACCACGGACATGAGGCTCTCCCCATTCTCTGTGAAGTGTCACCCGATTCTCGGGCGAACAAGATCAACCTAGCGACCACGGCATCGCGGCTCCATGGTTCGAGTACGCCTGCAATGAGACATTCACCCGGCGAAACAGTTCGATCACTTCCACTCCCGTCAAAATCGCATGCATTCCGGCACCAACGCCATATTCCGGCGAGCTCTCCGTCTGCCGGACAGCGCGCCAAGCCTCCCGGGGCGGCGTCGGATGCGCGGGCGGCCGGGCGCGCTACGCGAGGTGAAGGACGGCGGCCGCGCGACGGTGGTCGCGGCGACCGGCTCGGGCAAGGCCCTGATCGCGGCCGGCTGCGCCCGCCGCCTGGCCGCTCGTGGGCGGGTGCTGGTGCTGGTGCCGACGATCGAGCTGCTGGAGCAGACCGCCGAAGCGTGGTCGCTGCGGGGCGGGCGTCGCGGCCTGGCCGTCGCGGCCTGTTCGCGGGAGGAGGCGCTGGAGAGCGCGGAGGCCGGCGGCCGTGTCCACGCCCGGGTGACCACCCAGGCCCCGCGGATCGCCGACCTGCTCCCCGCCGAGAAGCCGGGCGAGCCGGTCACCGTGTACGCCACGTACGCCTCGCTGGAGCGCATCGTCCAGGCCCACCAGGGTTGGGGCCTTGCCCAGCGGGACCTCGTGATCATCGACGAGGCCCACCGGACCGCAGGCGCCGAAGGGAAGGCGTGGGCCGCGATCCACGACGACGCCAAGGTCCCTGCCAAACGCCGGCTGTACTTCACCGAGACTTCGCGGATCGCGAATGACCGGCGGGCGAAGGACGGCCTGGCCGACCTCGCCGCAGACGCTGACGGCCAGGACCTCCCGGTGCTGTGCTCCATGGACGACGAGGCGATCTACGGCAAGACCTGCTTCACCTGGACCCTCGGACAGGGCATCGAGCACGGCTATCTCGCCGCGACGAGGACCTGCGCGAGCTGCTCAACCTCCCGGCCGGTCGCCGACCTGCGCTCCCGGCGCAGCAACGAGGAACTGCTGCGCCTCGCGTTGCAGATCGCGGTGCTGCGCGCCGTCGCCGACCTCGGCCTGCGGCGGGTCATCACCTTCCACTCCCGGGTGTCCGCGGCGCGGGAGTTCGCCGGCACCCTGCCGGAGGCCTCGGAGCTGTTGGAAGACGCGGATCGCCCGGAGCGGATCCGGGCGAAGGCAGTGGCCGGTACCGACCGCCTCAAGGACCGCCGCGCCGCCTTCACGGAGTTCAGGGCCCACACCGGCGAGGACGGCGAGGAGTGCGGCATCCTCTGCAACAGCCGGCTCCTGACCGAGGGCATCGACATCGCCGCCGTGGACGCCGTCTGCTTCGCCGACCCCAAGTCGAGCGTCATCGACATCGTCCAGGCCGTCGGCCGGGCGCTGCGCCAGTCCTACCGTCAGGGCAAGGTCTCCTGGGTCGTCATTCCGGTGTACCTGCCGACCCCGGAGATCGGCGACGACACGGCGGCCGCGGACCCGGCCGAGGTCCACGACGCCGGCGAGGCCGTCAAGGCCGAGGCCGACGCCGAGATCGAGGCCAGCTCCTTCCGCACCATCTGGCATGTCCTGCGCGCGCTCGCCGCCCACGACGCCCGGGTGGCCGGCCGGATCACCGAACTGCGTGCCCACCGCTCGCAGGGCACCGCGCACACCACAGCGGCCAAGCCGACCGAGATCGAGGCCCCCGGGGACGGGGAGTGCACGCGGCAGCCGGCCTCGGTGGAGTCGCCGATCGAGTGGCTGCGGATCAACGCGAGGCAGCACGCGGCGAAGATCCTCCAGACCGTCAAGCTGCGGGCGTTCAACCCGCGCGCGGTCGAGTGGCAGCGGATGCACGCCGTTGCGGCGGTGTTCCACCTCCAGCACGGCCACCTCGACCCCACGGACAAGGCGAAGCACGGCGAGCTGATCTCCTGGCTCACCCGCCAGCGCCACCTCCACGGCCAGGGCCTGCTCGACGCCGCCCGCGTCAGCGAGCTGGACGCCCTCGGGATGATCTGGTCGAAGAACGCCAACGCCTGGGAGTGCGGGGCCGCCTACGCCGCCGCGTTCCACCATCAGCACGGTCACCTGGCGATCCCGGCGACCGCGAAGCTGGACGGCTACGCGGTGGGTGCGTGGATGCGCCGCCAGCGCAAGGCCGCGGGCCTCACCGCGGACCAGGTGGCCAGGCTCGACGCGATCGACGGGCTGTGGCGCCTGGAGCCGGACTGGAACCGCTCCTACCGCCGCCTGCTCGCCTACCTCGCTGCCGGCGGCACCCTCGACGGCCCCGCGAACCGCACCGGCCTCGGCGACGACCCGACGTTCCGGCCCGGCACCTGGCTGCGCAGGCAGGACAAGGCCCGCACCGAAGGAAAGCTGACCGACCACCAGACCGCGCTCCTGGACGCCCTCCACCGGCACGCCGAGACCGTCACCGGCTGACCCGCCTTCCCGCGGGGTGCGGACGGCCCTTGTTCGGTCCTGGCTGATCGGGTCGAGCAGGACGCAGGTCCCACTTGGTGGATCGCGGCAGCACCTAGGACTGCGTGCGGGGCGGGCGGCCGTCCGCGCTTGTGGTGCCGGGCCGTCGGCTCGATCGAGGAAGCCGGCCAGAAGGTCACCGCCGAACGGCTCACGGAGGCGATCACCACCTACGCACTCTCCCTCGTCCCGGCCCCGGCCCCGGTTCGGCACGGCGCCGGCCGCGCCGGACGGCAGCTTCACCAGCGGGTGGTGACGCAACGCCGGCCTGCGTGACGCCCCGGTGGTCCCGGCGCCGCGCGGGGGAGGACCCTGACCGTCCCGGCCTCGGCCGCGGTGCTGCTCGTCGTCCGGCCGCCGTTGTGCTGCTGCGCCCCCCGGCTCGGCCCCGCTCTCCCGGCCCGGAGCTGGCAGACGTCCTTCCCGCTTCCCTCGTTCGGGCCGCCTCCCGACTCCTCGCCCCGGCGGGGACAGCATGGTAGAACGCCCCAGACCAGGAAAGGCATGCCTGGGGCCGGTGAGTTTCGCCCCGCGGCCGCTGGTCACGACGGCCGCGTCTGAGCTTCGACGTGCGCCAGAAGTCGACTCCGCGGAATTCCCGCGCAGGTGATGGGCGGCGAGGTCAGGGCCACTGGCCGGGGGCCGTCACCGCCCGGGATGTCCGTTCAGACGGTGAGTCAGGCAGGAGACGTTGACCAGCGCCACACCTGATGAACGATCAAAATCGATCAAAGCTTGACGGTTTGCGATCTCAAGCGGAGAAAGGTGGAGTATCGCATTCCCATCGTGAATGAGCTGTGTAGATTCCTGATCGGTTCGGGTGACAGCGCAAGCCGTCACCCGCCCGCAGGAGTTTTCTTCACCGGTCGCGCTCTGCCCCACGCACCGGCGCGGGCGTGGTGGACGCGTGCTGTGTCCGCTTCCGTACGCCCTGCCGCAAGCCGAACCGTGCACCGACCATGGGCACGCGAACCGTCACTGACCGTTGCCGAGCGCCTCCGCGGTGCCCGGCGACACCACCGAGAGGACCTTGATGGGCATATCCCCGCGCACACGACTGGCTCGCCGGTTCGCCGCCGTCGGCACGGCCATGCTCGCCGTGCTCGCCGTCGTCCCGCTCGCGGCGGCCCCCGCCTCGGCGGCGGTCGCCGCGAGCCCGATCTGCCTGAGCGGCAGTTTCCAGTACGACTACCAGAACGCGGAGGAGGGCTCGGGCAAGCCCACCCGGACCAAGCCCGTCCGCAACGCCAACGTCGAGCTGTGGGGACGGGAGAAGGCCGCCGACACCCCGCACGCGCTCGGCGTCTACGGCCTCACCGCCGTATCCGACGGAGGTTTCAACCTCTGCTACACCCCCACGACCACCACGACGATGAACAGCATGTGGGTGCGGTTCTACTCCGAGAGCACCAGGATGTGGAAGGTCCTGTCCCAGAGTTCCCTGTACACCGTGGACTCGCCGGTCCAGCAGAACCTCTCCGCGAGCGCCTCCCTCGGCGTCATCAAGCCCCCGGCCCAGACCTCCCGGGCCTGGCACGTCCTCGACACCCTCAACCTCCTGTGGTGGGGCCGCAACAACCCGGTCAGCTCCTGCTGGAGCGCCCACGAGCCGAACAGCGGCTCCTGCACCGAGCTCTCCGTCGTCTGGGGCCCCGGCGCGGGCGGGGGCCCGGTGTACGACCTCAACAACACCATCTACCTCTCCGACGCCGACCCCGACTCGGAGCACACCGTCCTGCACGAGGGCGGCCACTTCCTGATGCACCGCCTCTTCAACGGCGCCTGGCCGCCCGACAGCGTCTGTGCCTCGCACTACATCTGGTCGAGCGCGGGCCGCCCCTGCGCGTGGGTCGAGGGCTTCGCCGACGCCGTCTCCGCCTACCTGCTCGGCGACAACCGCTACGTGTGGTCGAGCGGAAGCAGCACCGAATTCACCTACGGCAGCGGCTGGGACACCGGGGACACGGTCTCCGGCAACATCTCCGGTTCACTGCTCGACCTGTGGCGGCAAGTCGACGGCGGCTGGCAGGGCACCCTCAAGGCGCTGAACGACCGCACGCCGGGCACGTTCGCCGACTACTTCAAGACTGTCCGCCCCGCCGCCGTCCCGCCGCTCGCCATCACCGGCGCGGCGCTCGACCTGCTGGCCAAGCACACCATCTACTACGGGCCCATGCCCGTCGGCGACGGGCGGCCCCACTACCTCTCCAACGGCGGCAACCTCGTGCTGTCGCACCAGGGCACCGGTTGCATGATGCTCCCCAACAGCTACGCCTCCATCTACGACAAGAGCGCGTCCGACCTCGGACAGCAGTGGCGGCTGGACACCAACGCGGACGGCACGGTGCGCATCCACGACGGCTGCAACCCCTCCCTCTCCCTGACGTCCAGCGGTTACCCGAGCTACCGCGTCACGGTGAAGCCGTCCGACGCACAGTCCGCGTCCCAGAAGTGGCAGGTCACCCGGAACGACGACGGCAGCCTGAAGATCACCGACCCGAACACCGGCTACGTCCTCGACACCCCCAGCAACCAGTCCGGCATGGGCGCGACGCTCACGGCGCCCTCCGCGACCAGCGCCACCCAGCGCTGGACCACCCGCGACTGACCTGACGTCCACCGCCTGCGAAGCGGGCCGGGGAAACGCGCCGGAAGACCCGCCGGGGAAACGCACAGAGACCGCTCGGGCCACCAGGACCGGGCGGTCTCTGCTGTTCGGACGGACCCATCCGCCAACACGCCCCGCCGCCGATGTCGGCGACGACGACCACGTGCAGGTCGTCGCCGAGCGGCGCGATCGAGACCTGGGTGATGTTCCCGAGGTCGTTGAGTGCGACATTCAGGTCGACGAACCGCTGCGCCCAGCGGCCCCGGGCGTGGCCCAGCCGCCACACGTGACGCGATGACCACTCGGATTCGGCCCGTCAGGCGGAAGTCAGGACGGCGGCGTACAGCTGACGGTGGCGAGCCGGGCGCCGTCGCCGGCCGTCCGCCGGAGCGGCCGGCGACGCCGGGTGGTGAGCTGCGGCACACGGGTTTACCTCTCCCGTCACATGGGTCCTCCCCGGTCGCCCGCGCACCGATTCGACGGCCTTTCCTGCGCCTTCCACCGGATCGGCGGCAGACGCCAAATCCATTGCGTTGAAGCGGCTTTGGACATCGTTCCGCCGCTATCCGGAGCGATACGATCCGCTGGGCCCAATCGGGGCCCGCGCCCATGGACCTCGCGTGCGTGGGCAGAAGGGTGGGGAAATATGTGGCATGGACATGTCGGAAAACGGCGGGCCGGGAGCTTACGCGGACGCGCGGTGCTCGCCGCCGCGGTCGTGCTCGGCCTGGGTGCGGGAACGGTCGGCGCGGCCGCCGCGGCACCCCCGGCCGGGCCGGGCAGCGGCTCGGCCCGGGCCACGCAGGCGGTGCAGGCGCCGCTGATCGACTCGGTGCAGCCGTTCGCCTCCGGCACGGTGCGGGTGACCGTCACCCCGGGTGACACCGCACAGGAGGCGGTGGCCGCCGTCGACGTGGCCGCCTACGCGCTGGACGATTCCGGCAACGCGACCGGCGCGCCGGTCGCCACCGGCCGGGCGCAGCGCCCGGACCCGGCCAACCCGCCGGTGGTCGAGATCAGCGGACTGGCCAATGACGTCAACTACGCGTTCACGGCCACCGAGACCACCGCGGGCGGTGTCGTCTCCGGCACGTCCCCCGCCTTCATCGGCGGCCCGCAGACCCCCAAGGCCCCGCTCGCCCCCACCCTGGCCGGCCTCCTGGGACGCGACACCGGGGTGATCGCCAGCTGGAACCCGGCCCACCCCAACGGCTCGCCGGTGACCGCCTACACCGTCACCGCGACCCCGAACGGCCCGGGCGCCAGCGTGACCACCACCGTGGCCGGTGACGTGCTGAGCACCACCGTCACCGGGCTGGTCGGCAACCGGTACTACTTCGTCACGGTCAGCGCGACCAACGCCGCCGGGACGGGGCCGACCGCCGTCTCGGACAGCCAGACCACCGGCGCCAACTCCAACGGCACCGTCCTCACCAAGCCCGCCTACGCGGCCAGTGCCCCGCAGGACGTGTCCGCCGGACCGCCGCCGGTCGGCCCGGACGGCAGCCAGCCCGACCCGACCGCGCTCAAGGTGACCTGGGACTCGCCGCAGGACGACGGCGGCAACACCATCACCGGCTACACCGTCGACGCGACCGCCGCCGGACAGCCGACCGTCTCGGCCACCGTGTCGGGCACCGCCAAGGAGGCCACGCTGCTCTCGCTCGCCCCGGGCGTCGAGTACGCGGTCACCGTCACCGCCCTCCAGCAGGACGGCAACCGCGGCGCCACCAGCGCCCCGGCCAAGGCCGCGCCCGCGCCGACGCTGAAGGCCGGCACGGTGTTCCTGTCCAAGGAGTCGGTGGCGTCCGTCACCAAGCTCACCGGCAGCACCGTGGCGTTCACCAACCCGCCCGCGCAGGTGACCGGTCTGAAGGTCAAGAACATCATCGTGGTCGGCGAGAGCGCCAACCCGCTGATCCGCACCGGCCTGCTGCGCATCGTGGACAAGATCAGCACCGAGGGCGGCACGGTGACCCTCACCACCAGCCAGGCCGCGCTGCAACAGGCCTTCCAGAACCTGGACTTCAGCGCCACCGGCAGCAAGCTGACCTCCGGCTCCGAGGGCTACCGGGTCACATCGCTCAACCCGAAGTTCCAGGCCGCGATGGCGCCCCGGGGCAGTGGCCCGGGCGCGGAGAAGACCTTCACCCTCGACTTGGCCGAGAAGATCAACGACGACCCGAAGACGAAGGAGAAGCTGGGCGGCGCCACGGTCACCGCCAAGCTGACCGCGGCCCTGAGCCTGAGCACCAACTGGGCGGCCGCCGTCGACTTCAAGCAGGACCCCAACGGCTCCTGGTACACCCTGCCGACCTTCACCTACGACTTCTCCGCGACGGCCACCGCGAAGGCGTCGATCAACGGCGAGTTCGGCATCGCCTACAAGCACGAGTCGCAGCGCGAGGCCCTTGTCACCATCAAGCCGCAGAGCTGCCTGTTCGTGTACGGGATCGCGTTCTGCCCCGAGCTCACGGTCTACACCCAGACCTCGATCGACGGCTCGATCAGGTTCTCCTTCTCGGCCTCCTACGAGCGGACCATGGGCGGCCGGGTCTTCCGCGACTACAGCGGGAACAGCCAGACGGAGGACCTGACCAAGGACGCGGTCACCAAGTTCGACTACACGCTGAACGCGGCCGCCAAGGTCACCTTCGCCTTCCCGGTGTCGTTCAAGGTCCTGATCTACGGGGTGGTCGGCCCGGAGGTGGAGATCACGCCCGCCATCGAGGTGACCGCGGACACCTCGGCCAATCCATGGCTGACGGTGAAGGCGCCCCTGAAGGTGTCGGCGTTCTTCCTCCTGGACGTCAAACTGACGAAGTTCGCCTTCGGCGACGTCGTGTTCAACAAGACCTTCGACCTGTACCAGGCGCCCGGCCCGTTCCCCGGACCGTCCCTGTCCGGCGGATCGGCGTTGGCCGCCTCGGCGCCGTCGGACGCAGCGGCGGCGAAGGACACGGCGGCGAAGGGCGGGCTCGCACCGGCGGACGACCGGACACCGGCCTCCGGCACCGCGCTGACGGCCACCCATCAGTACCACGTGACCTGGCCGGCGGGCTGCAACAGCACCCAGGCGGTCACCTGGTACATGGCGTCCGGCTCGCTCGGCCGTGTCGACCAGACCGGCCTCTACAGCCCGCCGCACCCGCTCCCCAGCCACAACTACGTCGACGTGATCACCGCCACCACGGCCGGCTCGGCCGGCTGCGCGCCCGCCACCCTCCAGGCGGCGGTCCACCACGGTGCCAGCCTCCCGGCCGCGCCCAAGCAGCCGGTGGTCAGCGCGGACGGCACCACCGTCAGCTGGACCGCGGCCGGCGACGGCGGCAGCCCGATCCTGGAGTACGTCGTGACCGTGGTGAACGACCCGGGCGACCCGGCCGGCGCCGAGACGGTGCTCGCCACCGTGCCCGGCACGGCGACCTCGCTGGCCGTCCCGGCCGACCGGATCGCGCAGATCGAGGCGGACGGCGCCCAGGTGCAGGTCACCGCGGTGAACGCGCGCGGCCAGGGCCCCGCCTCGCCGCTGTCGAACCCCGCGCCGGCCACCAACCCGATCCTCGACCTGCGGACCTCGCAGGCCACCGTCGGCGGCACCATCCAGGTGCACCCGACGGTGGTGAACGGGGGCCGCAGCGACGCCACCGAGGTCCGCTACCAGCTCAGCTACCCGGAGGCCTTCGGCACCCCGACCTCCCCGTCCGCCTGCACGATCGACACGGCGAACCGGGTGCTGACCTGTGACACCGGGGCCCTCGCCTCCGGTCACCACCGGACCACCCCGCTGATCTCCTTCAGCGTCGGCGCGCTGACCCCGGGCACCAGCTACCCGCTGACCATGACCCGCGTGTCGGCCAGCCCGGTCGCGAGCGACCCGAACAACGGCACCTTCACGCTCTCCTGCACCGCCGACCCGGCGGGCAAGGTGACCTGCGCGTAGCCCTGCCGCACCGCACCGCACGGCCCGGCCCCCTCGCCCGAGGGGGCCGGGCTCCGTGCCGCCCCGCCACCTTCCGACTCCCGCGCGCCTCGTTCGATATCCTTCCCTCCGACCGCCAGGCTCCGGCCCGCCCTCCGGCCGCGCCGGCACCCGGTCGCCGCGCCGCCGAGCCGCTGCTGCGTCCGTTCCGGTCGCTTGGGTCTTCGCCCCGGCCGCTGCTGCGCCGCCCCGGCTCCGGGCCCGGCAGCGGGCATCGCCGCCGTCCTGGACGCGATACGCCATGCCGCGCGGTGACACGCCACTCGGCGAGTCGGGCGGAGGAAGAGCGGTTCCCCCGCTGGGGGGAGCTGGCCCCGCCCCGCGGCGGAGGCCGCAACCGGAGGTGAGCTGGAAGGGTGGAGGCAATCGTGAGAAGCCCAATTCCCTTCTTTCCAGCGAGGATTGACCATGCGAAAGCTCACCACCGCCATCGCGCTCACCACTGCGACCGTGGCCCTCGCGGCCGGGGCGGTCGGCACCGCCGCGGCCGCCCCCGTACCGGCCCAGCACCTTGTGCTGTACAGCTGGACCCTGCTCAACGAGCACGGGCCGGGCCCCAACCCGGGCGAGCGGCTCACCGCGCGGGTCAGCGCCCGTACGGTCGACGGCCACACCCGGGGGCACGTCGTGGTGCAGCACGTGTTCGAGAAGACCGGCACCACCCGGGCCGAGTTCGACGTCGACTGCCTGACCGTCGACAGGAACGGCGCCGTCACCGTGACCGGGCCCATCTCGCAGACCGTGGTCACCCCGCTCGGGGGCGAGCCGTACCTCTTCGAGGAGGGCCAGCACCCCGAGGCCGGCCTGACTTTCTACCCGACCGACGAGCAGCGCCAGCGCCGGGTCGGCTGGAACCGAACCAACCCCCAGATGCACTCCGAAGTCGTCAAGTGCGGCGCGGTTCCGGCCAGCTTCTGGGTGATCGACGGCGGGACCTTCCTGCGTCGCTAGGAACCTGTCTCACCGCGGACGCCGTTCGCTGGCGCTTCCGCGCGGCCGCTGGTCGAGGTCGACCGTTCCACCATGGCCCCGGCCGACGTCGCCGCGAAGTTCAACTGCCTACCGCGAGCTGTTCCGTACCAGGGTCCGTGACAACGACCCGGCCCGCTCCGGCCGGGAGCCGGCCGAGCGGACGGTGCACTGGTGGCGCCGTACCTGGCCCGGCCACACCCGCACCGGATGCACCCCACCCGCCGCGGACACCCCCGCTTCCCCGCCAGTACTGGTCCTGGACCCCGGCGCGATTTCCGACCCCGTGGAGTGTGAGCGGGCCGCCGCCGAGGCCAAGCGCCGCCGGTCCTGACCCGGCCCCACCCGCTGGCAGGCCGCTGACCTGCGCTCCCTCCTGTAGCGGCTGCCCCCGAAGCAGCAGGCAAGATCAGGTGAGCAGCCCGTCACCCACGTCCCGCAAGAGCTGGCGTCACCGGTGACGCCACCCTCCTTCATGCGCGCGGGGCAGTCCGCGCTGCCCCGAACGCTGGACCCGACTCACAAGGTGTCCAACCCATCTGACCAGGAGGAAGATCAGCCGTGACCAGCACCGACGACCAGAACATCGACACCATGGGCGAGGCCTTCGCGGCCGGTTCCCGCTCGTGCTGTACCGGCACGACGGCGAGCGGGTGGTGCCCGCCGCCCACGTCACCGCCCTGCTGCGCCACGTCGCCGAGACGGTGCGGATCCAGCGGACGCGGGGCGAGGTGCCGCTGGACCTGGTGACCACCGCTCAGATCTACACCGCTGTGGTGACCTGCGCCGCGGACCTCGACCCCGCGATCGCCGCCGCCGACGCGGACGGCGGACCCGCCGCGCCGGGCCTGCCCGGCCCTCCCGCAACGGTGGCCGCGTGACGACGCCCTACCGGGAGGTCGTGTCCGCGCCCCGGGCGTGGACACGGACGCTGTTGCTGCCGGCCGTCCCGGCCGACCGGGTCCGTGCGGCCCTCACCGTGCTGGCGCGGACCTGGCCGGTGGCGGCCGCCATCCCGGGCGTCGGCGGCGACCTGGTGACCGAGCTTGTGCCGCACCGGGACCCGAGGCGTACCCACGGAACACGGACCTCGGGAAGTGCGAGGCCGCCGCCGGCCTGCTCGTCGCGGCCACTGGCTGGATGCCGGCAGCCGCGGAACCGGTCGGCGGAGTGCTCGTCGCGCTCGGCCTGCGCGAGGGCTACGACCCCGCTGCCCCGGCTCACGCTCCCGACGAGGTCGCCGCCCACCTGCGCGCCGCCGCGGCCACGGGCTGGAGCTGCAGGCCGGCCCGGCTCGCGTCGGCCCGGCACCTCGACGGCACGGTCCGCTGGTACGAGGAGGACGGCATCCTCGTCCGACCGTACCCGGGCGTCCTGCGGCTGTTCACCGTCGGCGGCGAGCGGCCGGACCCCCCACGACGCCACGATTCCAGCGCGCTGGCGACGGTCGGGTTCTCCTCCGGGATGTGCTGCAAAAGACCCCACGGCAGGTCAGCGGACACCGTCGTCTCCTTCATCGATCAGCAACGGCTCGGCCTGGTAGCGGAGTCGGCAACGGCAGTTGCGAATCGGCCCCGGCGGGGCGATCGTCGGCTCCGCGCTCGTGGGGTCAGCCGTCCGGTCGCTTGGGTCGCTGTGCGCGAGGCCGACACCGCGTGTATCGGCGGCGGCAGCGCCGGCTGGGGACCATCCCCGTAGACGTGGGGCCGGTTGGACCACCGTTCACCAGCTGGGCTGTGGTGTTGTCGGCCTCGTACGTGCGGGATGGCTCCCCACTCGACCGGCTCTGTTCGCGGTGGAGGTGGTCGGCTTCGCGCGCGGGGATAGCTTTACGGTCAGCGGCTGGCTGGGCGCCATCGGGCGCAGTCATCAGCCACGGGGGCCGAATCCCGGCGGCACCTGGTGGGCTGGGTGGACGGTGGGCGGGGGAGGGACCCGGAACGGTGACGTCCTCTTCCTGGACCCGCCCCCCCGGCTTCACCGTCTACGCCCGCCTGGCCGTCGGTGAGGACGACGCACTCGCCGGCGCCATCACCGCCCAGCTGCGCTGCATCACCGAGCACCAAGCCCAGGGGCGCGACGCCGTGGCGGACCTGGTACCCGCCAAGCTTCGGGCCTGGTTCGAGCGCAACGGCTACGACCCGGTGGACTCCTGGCTCGAACAGAAGCTGTGCGACATCGTGCTCGACCGCGGGCGCGACCTGCTCGGGCTTGAGCTCCTCGCCCGCCTCCCTGGATGGGGAATCGCCCCGTCCGTGGGCCGGGGGCGATCGGTCGGCGGGGGCCGTTCAGGCGCGGGCTCGGGTGATGCCGGGGGCGTTGAGGTAGTCGAGTAGGGCCTGGCTGGGGATGCGGAAGGACCGGCCGGTCCGGATGGACGGCAGGTCGCCGGCGTGGACCAGGCGGTACACGGTCATCTTCGTCACTTGCATGACGACGGCGGCTTCCGCGACGGTCAGGAACGGAGCGTCGTCCGCTGGCGGGGGTGTGGCGGCGTGCTGCGTGGGCTCGTTCATCCAGGCGGTGAGCCGGTCGAGTTCCCGCTGGACGTCGGCCTCGCTCGGCGGCGGTACGGCCTGCTCGACGCGCCGGAGCAGGTCCGACAAAGGGTCGGTGTGGTCGGTGGAGTGCTGCCAGGTGGTCATGATGCCCTCCTCTTCTGTGCGGTGCCCTTGGCGGCGTCGGGCCGGGCGAAGGGGAGGTGGTTCCCGATCTCGCTGGTGAGCCGCCGGCGGGCCTTGTGGAGCTGGACCCGCACGGTGGCGGGTGAGATGCCGAGGCTGCGGGCGATCTCCGCCGGGTCCAGGCCCTCGCGCCAGGCCAGGACGGCGACCGCGCGTTGGGCTTCGGGCATGGCGGAGATCACCGCCCAGCAGCGTTCGAGCGCGTCCCGGGCCACGGTGACGTCCGCCGGGTCGTGCGGGGCGGCGGTGTAGTGCTCGCACACCTTGAAGTGCAGGTCGTCGAAGCGGACGTCGCGGCGCAGGTCGTCGATGAACCGGTTGCGGCTCACTGTCCTGAGCCACGCCTTCTGGCCGTCTGGCGAGCGGGAGCCCACCTCGTCCCATTTCAGCGCGGCCTGCTGGAAGGCGTACTGGACGAGGTCGGGGGCGTCCGCCGCACCGGCCAGCACCGTGGTACTGCGCAGCACGTCGCGGTATGCGGCGCGGTACAGCGCGGTGACGGCGTCGGCGACGTCCGCCGGGATCCGCCGGTTCTCCTGTGTCGTCACTTGGCTCCCTGGGTCTCGTCCGCGTCCGTTCCCCTGGTCGGCCCGGTGCCGACCCGGACCCGCATGCCGGGCCCGCCCATCCCGCTCTCCTGTTCCACGACGGTGCCCAGCGGCGACCGCTCGACCAACGCGACCAGGGTGCGCCGGCGCTGCCACTCGGCCAGCTGCCGCACCGCCACCCCCAGGACCCCGACCAGGGCCAGCACGATCCACGACGACTGGTGGGCGCCCAGCGCCACGAACGGCACCGCCGGGGTCCAGCCGAGCAGTTGGGTTACCTGACGCTTCATGACCAGCAGACGAACGGCAACGCCAGACCGTTTACATCCAGGCGGAAAAATGTTACGTGACATCAGGAGCTGCGGTTTCCCGCCTGGTCAGGGCGCTGCCAGGACCGCCACGGCCGGAGGCGGCGATCCCGGCACGCGTCCGGTGCGGCTGGCGGAGGCGGTGCGGGTGGTTGCCGCAGACTCGACGGCCTGGACCCGTAGGAGGTTGCCGTCCGGCTGGGGCGCAGCCGGGACCTGGCGGTGGTCCGCGCCGGTGTCGCCGCGCTGGTGGAACACCACCGCCTGGACGGCGGCACCGTCGCCGCGATCGCGGGGCTGCCCAACGGCCTGTGCGCCGCCGCCGACTGGCCCAGGGCGGTCCGCCCGGCCCGCCGGCGCCACTCGCCCCCGGCTTGTCGCCCGGACCCCGGGCGGCGGCGCGGTTCTGGAGTACTCGTACGACCTGGCGGGGAAGGGCGTGCGGCACACCGTCGACCAGCTGGTCACCGCCCCGGACGGCCAGGTCTACGCCTTCCTCGTCCCTCGTCGCCGGCCCCGAGGCCAACTGGCCCACCCCGCTGCGCGACGCCCAGCAGTCCCTGGTCGCTATCTTCTGCCTCCCCGGCCACTGCCCGGTCGGCTCCCCCTGAGCGCCTGCCGCCCGTCATCGAAGGCGCGTACATCGATCGTTGACGCCGCGTAAATCACCCTCGGCCAGGCTCTGCTCACCAAGAGCTCGAAGATCGACTCGAAAGGGTGTCATGAAGAAGCTGCGACTTGCGGTCAGCGCCATCACGATGGCTGCGGGCCTCACGCTCGGACTGGCCGGCAGCGCGTCGGCCAGCGGGGTCTACAACCTCGTCAACGAAGGCACCGGGGCGTGCCTCGACAGCAACGACAACGGCGACGTCTACGTCATCTACTGCAACGGCGGCGCCTATCAGCGGTGGTCCTGGGACGGCGGCAGCACGGCCGGCAGCACCGGACGCCTGGTCAACGTGGCGACCGGTCGGTGCCTGGACAGCAACGAGTACGGAAACGTCTACACCCTGCCCTGCAACGGCGGCGCCAACCAGCAGTGGTCGGCCTACTTGAATGTGCCGGGCTGGGCCTACCAGAACAACGCGACCGGGCTGTGGCTCCACGCCATGGGACAGACGCGCATTCAAACCGACTCCGGGCGGTCGGCAGGCGTCTCCGGTTACGGATGGCACAACTGAGTAACCCTCACCAGGAGTTCCGTCTCTCGACCGTGGCCTCCAGCCGGGCGGCCACGGTCGAGAGGCGGCCCATCGCGTGGGCCACCCCGAGGCCGTCCACGTAGTCCCGGACGTGTACGAGGAGCCCGCGTCGGGCGCGCATCACCAGCAGGCCCGGGCGGGCGAACGGCTTGCCGGTGCCGACGACCGTCCCGATCACCACGTGCTCGACGGTCAGCACCTCCGGGTCGGCCGCCGGGTGGACGGCGACCTCCCGGACCTCCTCCGGCCGTGCCGCGCTCGCGCCCCACGCCCCACGCCCCACGCCGCCCGGCACCCGGCCCGGATCTCCTCGCGCCCCACGTGCACCAGGCGAAGGACTTCCTGACGAAGGCCACGTACGGAGCGGTCATGGCTGCATCGCCGAGCGGGTGCGCGGGACCAGCCGGGACCGGATCGGCAAGCCGTTCGGCCTCAGCGCGGAGGAAGCGGAAGCACGGTGGGGCGGCCACGTCGAAGAATGGCGCCCCCGGACCAAGATTCAGAACGGCCTCGTCCGCAACCCCGCGAGCTACCTCGTCACGGTCGAAATCTGCCTGGCGGGGGTCTGTACAAAGAACGGTGTAACTCTCGATCAAGGAAGTAGCACCTGATGAAGGAAGTGACCGTCTCGGCCGAGGCCGTGGAGGCCGTGCGGCTGGCGGAGTTGCAGCCGGACGCCTTGGACGACCAGCTGATCGGCCAACTCGTCGACCGGGCCCGTGCGAGCGGGCTGCAGCTCACCGGCGCCGGAGGCCTGCTCCAGCAGCTGACGAAGAAAATCCTGGAGTCCGCGCTCGAGGGCGAGATGACGGACCACCTCGGCTACGAGAAACACGATCCGGCCGGGACCGGCAGCGGGAACTCCCGCAACGGCACGCGGTCGAAGACCGTGCTGACCGAGGTCGGCCCAGTCGAGATCGACGTTCCACGGGATCGGGAGGGCTCGTTCGAGCCGCAGCTGGTCCGCAAGCGGCAGCGGCGCCTGTCCGGGGTGGACGAGATGGTGCTCTCGCTGTCCGCCCGCGGCCTGACGCACGGCGAGATCTCCGCGCACCTGGCCGAGGTCTACGGCGCCGAGGTCTCCAAGCAGACCATCTCCACCATCACCGACCAGGTGATCGAGGGCATGGCCGAGTGGCAGAACCGCCCCCTCGACCCGGTCTATCCGGTGGTCTTCATCGACTGCGTCCACGTGAAGCTCCGCGACGGCCAGGTCGCCAACCGGCCGATCTACGTGGCGCTCGCGGTCACGGTCGAAGGCACGAGGGAGATCCTCGGGCTGTGGGCCGGCGACGGCGGCGAGGGCGCGAAGTACTGGCTGCACGTCCTGACCGAGATCAAGAACCGCGGCGTCGCGGACGTCTGCATGGTCGTCTGCGACGGCCTCAAGGGCCTGCCCGATGCCATCGGCACGGTCTGGCCGCAGGCCGTCACCCAGACCTG
>NZ_JBEZUT010000119.1:0-24187 GCF_040636595.1 Kitasatospora sp. NPDC036755 | reverse complement strand
CGCGACGGTGCGGGGCGCGGCCACCGCCGCCGTGCCCGATGCCACGGCGGTGAGGCCGACGGCGGCGAGCAGCGCCACCAGGGCGCCGGCTATCGAACGTGCGATCCGATCAGTCATCGTGCTCCTCGTACGGGTGGGGAGCAGCGCGGACCGGCCGATCTGACCAATTTCTCATGGTCTGACCAGCCGGTTTTCCCATCCGCGCCTAGTATGCTCCACTGAAGTTCTACAGCGGTGTAAAAGTTTAGCGACGGGCCGTGCCCGGATCGGCTCCGGCCCCGGGCCGCGCGAACCCGCCGCCTTTCGACGGGGGCGCGCGTGGCAACTGTGGAGGATGACGACGTGTCTGGCCGCAAGAGTTCCCCCGGGGCCGAGAATTCGCCGCACCGGGCGGGCGGACGACGGGCGGCCGGCCGGAGAACCGGTCGGAACCAGGACAGTACGGGCACAGCGGACGGCCGTCCGGCGAGCCGGGCCAGGAAGAAGCCCCAGCGCAGCACCAAGGAGAAGGTGCTCTGGGTGACGGCCGGCTGCACCGCCCTGGCGATCCTCGGCGGCGGCGCCCTCTACTACCGGCTGAACAGCAACATCAGCACCTTCGACGGCGACGCCCTCAGCAGGGACCGCCCGGAGGCCGCGGCCCCGGACGCCCAGGGGCGCACCCCGGTCAACGTCCTGCTGATCGGCTCGGACAGCCGGGGCAACGGCAACAGCGACCTGGGCGGCGGCGGGGACGGCGGCGCCCGTTCGGACACGGCGATCCTGCTGCACGTCTACGCCGACCACAAGCACGCCGTCGGCATATCCATCCCCCGCGACTCCCTGGTCACCATCCCGCCGTGCAAGCTCCCGAACGGCAAGTGGACCAAGGAGCAGAACAATGTGATGTTCAACAGCGCCTTCTCGGTGGGCGACAGCGACCAGGGCAACCCGGCCTGCACCCAGAACGCCGTCGAGAAGCTGACCAACCTGCGCGTCGACCACACCATCGTGGTGGACTTCAGCGGCTTCGCGTCGATGACCAAGGCGGTCGGCGGCGTCGAGGTCTGCCTGCCCGCCGACATCCACGAGGGGGACCTCAACCCCAACCTCGGCCGCAAGGGCAAGCTGATCTTCCCCAAGGGCAAGCAGAAGGTCGAGGGCCAGTCCGCGCTGGACTACGTCCGGGTGCGGCACGGGATCGGCGACGGCTCCGACATCGGCCGCACCAAGCGTCAGCAGGCCTTCCTCTCCTCCCTCATCAAGGAGGTCAAGTCCCGCGGCATGGACCCGACCACGCTGCTGCCGCTCGCCGACGCCGCCACCAAGTCACTGACCGTCGACCCCGGCCTCGGCTCCGCCGCCAAGCTGCTCTCCTTCGCCATGGAACTCAAGGACGTCGACCTGCACGACATCAAGTTCCTGACCGTGCCCTGGCGTTACGAGGGCCCCCGGGTCGCCCTGGTGCACCCCGACGTGGACCAGCTGTGGGCGGCCCTCAAGGCCGATCGCACCATAGACGGCCAGGACGCGAGCGCCCCGGCCGACGCCGGCTCGACCCCCGCCGCGACTCCCCCCGCCGCCCCCGCCGAGACCGCCCCGACGCCCGCCCAGGACGCCAAGGCCGCCGAGGTGAAGGTCTCCGTGCTCAACAGCACCGGTGAGACCGGGCTCGGCGGCCGGGCCGCGGAGACCGTCAAGGGCGCCGGCTACACCGTCACCACCGTCGGCAACGCCGCCGGCAAGCCCCGCGGCACCACCGTCGTCGAGTACGGCAGCGGCGAGCGCACCGCCGCCGAAGCGGTCGCCAAGCTCTTCCCCGGTGCGACCGTCCAGCCCGGCGGCCGCGGCATCAGCGTCGTCCTCGGCCACGACTTCGCCGCCGCCAACCCGGCGAGCCCCACCGCAGCGGCCCCGGGCGGCGCCGCCACCGCACCGGCCCCGCTGCCCAGCAGCATCAGCGGCAGCGCCCGCTCGGCCGACGACGACCCCTGCGCCAACCTCTCCTACGGCTGAGCCGCTCCCCCGCCCGCACGACGGCGGGACGCTCCCGGGCCGATCGCTCCGGGGGCGCCCCGCCGTCGGCGTGGCCGAGGGGGTGTCAGCGCCTCGTCCCGCAGGACGGGCAGAACGCGGCGCCGTCCGGGACGTCCCGCTGACAGCCCGTGCACTGGACGGGCTGCGCCAGCCGGAAGCCGCAGCCCGGGCAGAACGGCGTGCCGTGGGTCTCGGTGTGGCACTGCGGGCAGACCAGCTGGCGCGGCGTGTTGACGTCGAACCCGGCACCGGACTGCTGCCCGGCGTTGTACGCGCGCTCGGTGACGCTGTCGTTGAGGCCGCGGCGCTGGGCCGCCACCGCCTCGGCCGCGGTGTCCGGGGCGCAGGTGTGGCACAGGCCCTGGGCCGGGTCGAAGCAGCGCCCGCAGACGTAGTGGGTGCACCGGGCACAGCGGTTGAAGTGCGACTGGGCGTTGCCGATGGCCCGTTGGAAGGCCGCGTCCCGGGAGGTGCCCCAGGTCTGGCCGGCCAGCCCGTCGGCGGCGTTGCTGATGGTGTTGGCGTTGCCGCCGATCAGGTTCCAGGCCGCGCTGACGCCCTTGCCTATCCAGCCGGCCATCTGACCGGTCCGGAACGGCTCGAAGGCGGATCGCCAGGTGTCCGAGCACCGGGAGCAGGAGAACTCGAACTGGAAGCCCGCGCCGGTGCCGTGCTGCTCGCACAGGTCGCGGTAGTTGTTGCTGAAGTAGATCTCCGAAGTCACGTCGTCCCCGGTCGCTAAAGGGCCTGTCAGCGGTCGCTCCCAGGGACGATAGGGCCCGCTGATCGGTTCCGCCAGGATTTCTCCGCTCGGCCCGTTCAGAGCCCGGAGACCGGCAGCAGCAGCACCCGTGCCGGGTCGAACCGCTGCCACAGCGCGGGCTGCCCGCTGCGGCCGATCCGCAGCCGGCACCAGCGCTCCCCCGTGTCGTCCTGCCACCAGCCGCTGATCCGGCCGAGCGCCCAGGCTCCGCCCCCGAGGTCCACCTCGACCGGCTGGTAGACCCATCGGACGTCCCGGTCCGCCGGCTCCGCTCCTGCCGGAGCGGCGGCGCCCGCGGGACTGCACTGACTCTCCATCACGGCTCCGCCTCCCGACCCGGACCCGGCCGCCGGACGCCCGCTCGGGGCGGCCCGGCGGCCGGGGGTGCAGCTCACCTCTCGAACTCTACAGGCGTGTAGAGACCGGTGGGAGGAATTCCGTCGAAGACGATCGGCCCCGGCCGGCAGCCGGGAGAACGGGGCGCACGGGCCTCGACGGGCTCCGGCGGGACCGAAGCGGTCTCAGCGCGCCCTCCGCCCCGACACCCTGCCCGACACCGCCTCGCGCGCCGACCGCCGCCGCTGCCACAGGGCCAGCGGCACGATCCCGGCCAGTGCGGCGGCCGCCGGCGCCGGCGGCTCGTCGACCGGCGATCCGGCCGCGCCCGCCGCCCCGGCCGGCACCTTGTCGAAGGTGCCCGGAACGGGCAGGGTGGACCAGTCCGAGACCGGCCAGGCCACCACGAAGGCCCGGCCGACCACGTTGTCCACCGGCACGAAGCCGTCGCCGGTCTGGTTGTGGTGCCAGCGGGAGTCCCGCGAGTTGTTGCGGTGGTCGCCCATCACCCACAGCTTGCCCTTGGGCACGGTGACGGTGCCCACCGGGTCGTCGTCGCAGGGCGTCGCGCCGGGGAACAGGTACGGCTCGTCCAGCGCCATCCCGTTGACCTTCAGCGGCGCGCCCGCCTCGCAGTCGACGGTGTCCCCGCCGACCGCGATGACCCGCTTGATCAGGTCCTTCTCGTCCGCCGAGGGCATCAGGCCGACGGTGCTCAGCACCTTCTGGACGGTGCCCGACACGGAGCCGCCGGAGTCGGTCGGCACACCCTCCAGCCAACCGCCCGGATCCCGGAACACCACCACCTCACCGCGCTCGGGCTCGGCGCCGAACCAGGGGGTGAACTTGTCGACCAGCACCCGGTCGCCGATCGCGAGGGTCTGCTCCATCGAGCCGGACGGAATGGAGAAGGCCTGCACGAAGAAGGTCTTGATGCCGAGGGAGAGCAGCAGCGCGATCACCACGAGGATCGGCAGCTCCTGCCAGAACGGGCGCTTCTTCCGGGGACGCCCGGCCTTCTCCTCGGACTGCCCCGGAGCACCGGCCGCCCCGGGAGCGGCGCCGCCCGCGCCCTCCGTCACCGCGGTGCCCGCGCCCGGCCGCGCCCGGCGCTCCGGCCCGGCCTCCCCGCGTTCCCCGGCTCCGCCGCTCTCACCGGACTCCGCGCTCTGCTGCACACTCATCTCCTCGGCCCCTCCGACGGCCTGGCGGGAGCCGGTACGAAGACCCCCTGTCAGGAACGAACCTACCGAACAGAGGTTCCCGGGCGTGCCCTGACGTGGATGCGCTCGCCCTGCGGACCGAACAGGCTCAGGAACTCCACCGGCTGCGGCCCGGCGTTGCCGAAGGCGTGCGGGGTGCGGGTGTCGAACTCGGCGGCCTCACCCGCCGCCAGCACCAGGTCGTGGGTGCCGAGCACCAGCCGCAGCCGTCCGGACAGCACGTACAGCCACTCGTAGCCCTCGTGGACCTTCAACTCCAGCTCCGGCCCGGCGTTCCGGCCCGGCGGCACGATGTGCTTGTAGGCGTGCAGGCCGCCCAGGTGGCGGGTGAGCGGGACGATCGTCTGGCCGTTCCTGGTCACCGGGCGCGGGTGGATCCGCGGGTCGCCGGTGGCCGGGGCGCCGACCAGCTCGTCCAGCGGCACCCGGTACTCCCGGGCCAGCGGAAGCAGCAGTTCCAGCGTCGGCTTGCGCTGCCCGGACTCCAGCCGCGACAGCGTGCTGAGCGAGATGCCGGTGGCGGCGGCCAGTTTGGCGAGCGTGGTGCCGCGTTCCCGGCGCAGCGCCCGCAGCCTCGGGCCCACCGTGGTGAGGACGTTCTCGAACTCTTCGTCGGCCATGCCTGCCATTTGCCGGTACGGCAAGGCTGCTTGTCAATCCGGCACACGGGTGAGGCCCGGCCACCATCCCCACGGGTCACCTCCGCGGCTCCCGCCTATCCTCCCGTCATGCGCATCCTCCTCACCCGCGACAGCGTCTCGGCCGGCGACGACACCGACGCCCCGCACACCGAGGCCGTCACGCTCCCCGACGGCCTGGGCCTCCCGACCGCGCTCACCGCACTCGGACTCCCCCGCCCCCGGCTGCCGTTGATCGGCGGCGGCCGGGCCACCTGGATACTGCGCGGCGAGGACGGCACCGCGCTCGCCGTCCTCGCCCAGCAGTGGCCGCGGCCCCGGCCGCTCCCGGCCGGCCGGGGCCCGCTCGACCTCCCGGCCGGAGCCGACGGCACCGTCCGGCTGCACCTCGAGTACCGGCGCCAGCGGGATCCGGAGGCCGAGTACCGGCTGCTGTCGGCCGGTCAGGGCCGACCACGGCCGGCCGGGGCGCGCCGAGGAACCGGATGAAGGGCCCGGATTCGCGCATGGACCGACGCCGAGTCGTCACCGCCCGGTGAGGAACGGGCGCCCCGTCGAGGAAGCCGCCCCGGAGCCGCCGCCTACAGCCAGTCCCGCTTCTTGAACACCAGGTACAGCCCGGTGCACACCAGCGCCATCAACCCGATCGCGAACGGGTAGCCGAAGACCCACTTGAGCTCCGGCATCGTCTCGAAGTTCATCCCGTACACCGTGCCGATCAGCGTCGGCGCGAAGAGGATGGCCGCCCAGGAGGAGATCTTCTTGATCTCGTCGTTCTGCGCGTGCCCCGCCTCGGCGAGCTGCTTCATCTCCTCGTTCTGCCGCTGCGAGACCAGCGTCGCGTTGACGGTCAGGATGTTCTGCAGCATCTGCCGGAAGCCGTCCACCCGCTCGGCGGCGTAGGTGGCGTGGTCGGTGACGTCGCGCAGGTAGCGCTGGAGCTCGTCGTCGGTGCCGTACTTGCCGAAGCCCGCCTCCAGGCTCTTCATGATCTCCAGCAGCGGACGGGTGGCCCGCTGGAACTCGATCACCTCGCGGGACAGCTCGTAGATGCGGCGGGAGACCTGCGGGTCGCCGCCGAACACCTCGGTCTCGATCTCGTCGATGTCGTGCTGGAGGCCGGCGATCACCGGCGCGTAGCCGTCGACCACCGCGTCCAGCACCGCGTACAGCACCGCCTCCGGGCCGAGCGCGAGCAGCTCCGGGTCGTCCTCCAGGCGGCGGCGCACCGCCGACAGGTCCGGGGCCTGGGAGTGGCGGACGGTGAGCACGAAGTCGGGGCCGACGAAGAGGTGGATCTCGCCGAAGTCGACCTCCTCCGCCTCGTCGAGGTAGCGGGCGGCGCGCAGCACCACGAACAGGGTGTCGCCGTAGCGCTCCAGCTTCGGCCGCTGGTGGGCGACGATGGCGTCCTCGACGGCCAGTTCGTGCAGGTTGAACCGGTCGGCGGCCTCCAGCAGCTGCGCCTCGGCGGGCCGGTACAGGCCGATCCAGGCCATCGTGCCCGGCCGGCCGGGCAGGTTGCGGTAGATGTCGGCGAGGTCGGTGGGTGCCGCTATCCGGCGGCCGTCCCGGTAGACCGCCGCGTCCACGACGGAACGTTCCAGCGTGACCGGCTCGGCGGGCTGGTCGGGGCGAGGGTCCATCGAGTGCTCGGGCGCCGGCTGGGTGTCCACGGGCCGGACGACGGAACGGGAGAACGGACGCTTGCTCGCGCGCACGGCGCGCACACGCCAGTCGGACATGGCGGGAGACCTCCACGGGTGGGTGCCCGGCCGCCGTACCGGAGGACGACGGACCGGAGGCGCCCGGCCGGCCGCCACGCGCACGGCGCGACCGGCGGCGCCTCGCCGGGAGGACGAGATCAGTGCCGCGCGGGAGCCGTACGGGAGGAGGTGTGCCGGGGGCCGCGAGTGGTGCGGGACAACCGGGGGCGGGGCCGACTTCGACCCGTACTACTGCACTCCACGGCTCTCACCTCCTCGCCTCCGCGCGCTCGCGCACCGGGAGAGGCGCCAGCACAACCCGGCCGAGTCTAGTACCCGCACGACCCGGATTCCGACCACGGCCGCGCCACGGGCCGTGTCCACCCCTCGTTCCGGCGCTCCGTGCGCGCTCCGTCCTCGCTCCGTCCTCGCTCCGCGGAACGCCGGGCACCGTCCCGCGCGACGCCAACGGACCTGCCGGTCAGGCCCTTTCACCCGGGCGAACCGATCACGGAGCGGCGGTCACCCCACTACGCTACGTGTCATGACTTCTTCGGACAGGGCCCCGGGGCGGGGTACGGCGGTGGTGATCGGCGGCGGACTGGCGGGGCTGACGGCCGCGTGGGCGCTGCGCGGGTTCGCCGAGCGGATCGTCGTGGTCGAGCGGGACCGGTACCCCGCGGAGGCCGAGTTCCGGGCCGGCGTGCCGCAGGGCCGGCACGCGCACCTCGTCCTGGAGGCCGGACACCGGCTGCTGGAGGAGATGATGCCCGGCATCAAGCGGGAGCTGACGGCCGCGGGCGCGCGGCGGGTGACCGCCTCGGACGTCAGGTGGCTCTGCTCCGCCGGCTGGCTGGCCGAGTACCCGGCGCGGATGGCCTTCCTCTCCTGCACCCGGCCGGTGCTGGACAAGCTCGTGCTGGACCGGGTCCGCACCCACCCCGCGATCGAGTTCCTGGAGGGGACGGACGTGGTCGGGCTGCTCGGCTCGGCGGCCGCGGTCACCGGGGTTCGGGTCCGCGAACGCGGCCAGGAGCGCGGCGAAGTGCGGGAGATACCGGCGGAGTTGGTGGTGGACGCGGCCGGCCGGTCGACCTCGGTGCCGAAGTGGCTCGCCGAACTGGGCTGCCCGCCGGTCCCCGAGGAGCGGGTGGACGCGGGTGTCGCGTACGCCTCCCGGCTCTTCCACCGGCCCGCCGGGTCCGACCTCGGCGACCGGGCGATCTACCTCCAGACCAAGGCCCCGGACGAACGGCGGATGGGCGTGCTGCTGCCGGTCGAGGGCGACCGGTGGATCGTCAGCCTCGCCGGGATGCGCGGCGCCGAACCGGGGGCCGGCGAGGAGGGGTTCACCGAGCACCTGCGCCGGCTGCGCGACCCGCTCCTCCACGAGGTGCTGCGGGACGCCGAACCGGCGGGCGAGGTACGCGGCTTCCACCCCGGCCCGGGCGTGCGCCGGCACTACGAGCGCAGCTGCCCGGACGGTCTGGTGGTGGTCGGCGACGCCGCCGGCACCTTCAACCCGGTGTACGGGCAGGGCGTCACCGTCGCCCTGTTCTGCGCCAGGGAGCTGCGCCGCGCCGTGAAGCGGCACGGCGGCATCGGGCACGCCACCACGCGGACCGCGCGGCGCGGCGTCGCCACCGCGTCCGCGATCCCGTGGATGATCTCCTGCGCCGAGGACGCCCGTTTCCGCGCCACCACCGGCGCGCCCGCCGGCGCCGCGGTCGGGCTCCAGCACCGCTTCTTCGACAAGGTGCTGGCCGCCAGCACCCGGGACCCGGCCGTCACCGCGGCGTTCCACGAGGTGATGTCGCTGGTGGCGCCGCCGTCGCTGCTGTTCCGGCCACCGGTGCTCGCCGCGATCCTGCGGGCCTGACGGGGCCCGGGCGTCACTCCCGGAGGAACTGCTCGCCGAGGTGCGCGGCGACGTACGGCAGCGCCACCTGCTCCAGCCCCCGCCGGCCGAAGGCGGGGTGGACGTCGACCTCGAAGACCACCCCGCCGCTCTCCGCCACGAGGTCCACCGCGGCGAGGTCGAGCCCCAGGGAGGCGGCCGCCGCGACGGCCGACTCCGCGAGCCCGTCCGGCAGTTCGGTGTAGTCGAGCTGGGTGCAGGCGGCGCCCCTGCTCTCCTCGCAGGGTGCGTCCGGATCCGCCTGGACGTGCTCGACCACCCGGACCACGCGCCCCTGCAGCACCACGACCCGGTACTGGTGGCGGCGCCCGTCCGGGAGCAGGTTCCGGGCGTCACGGACGATCAGCCAGTCCGCGCCGGCCCGAGCGAAATGCCGTACAGCGGCGTCCAGTTGGGCACGGGTGGTGATGTGGAAGACGTCGCCGCCGCCGGTCCCGACGCGGGGCCGGGCCCAGACGTCGCCGCCGAGGGCCGCGAAGGCGTCGGCGGCGGTCTCCGGGCTCGGCCCGGAGAGCGCGATGCCGGGCAGGTGCGGCACGCCGTCCCGGGCGAACCGGGCGGCGGTGAGGTCCCTCTCGGTGGCCGCCCGCCACGCCTCGGCGCCGATGCCCAGCGAGCGGGCGCCGAGGGCGCGCAGCCGCCGCTGGCAGTCCTCGAACGCGCGGCGCCGGTGCGGCGGGACCTCGTAGACGATCACCGTGTCGGCGACCACCGAGCGCCCACCCGACTCCAAGCGGAGCCCTCCCCCGTCGTCGGCCTCGATCCGGCCGCCGCCACCGGCCAGGAAGTGCCGGGCGTCCAGCTGGACGGGCTCCCGCCCGGTCAGGATCCGCGCGGCGGCGGCGAGCACCCGCCGACTGCCCTCGGTCGAGCTGTGATCGGTCAGGAGTACGAGGTCGCGTCGGGCCATGCGGACATGCAAGCGACGGCGCCGCGGCCACGACAAGGCGGCCCCGTGCGCCAACCGCCTCGGACCGTGTCCGAAACCCCGCCGCCCGGCCTCCCGCATCCCCTCGCCCATGCCCGTGCCCGTTAATTCGGGTGCGCCCGCTCCGCCCCGCGCGCTACCGTTCCCCCATGTCCACGCCCCGAATCTCCTAGCCGACGGACCCGCTTCCACGCCACCCGTCTGTCCGCTAGCCGTTTCGGAGCGTTCTCCCGTGATCACCACCCGTGGTGTCGACGTACGCGTCGGTGCCCGCCTGCTGCTGTCCGACATCACCCTGCACGTCGCCCCCGGCGACCGGATCGGCCTGGTCGGCCGCAACGGCGCCGGCAAGACCACCCTGCTCGCCACCCTGGCCGGGCAGCTGGCGCCCGCCGCCGGCACCGTCACCCGGACGGGAGCCGTCGGCTACCTCCCGCAGGACTCCCGCGCCGCCGACCCGTCCGTCACCGTCACCGACCGCATCCTGTCCGCCCGCGGCCTGGACGCCGCCGTCCGCGCCCTGCGGGCCGCCGAGGCGGCGATGGCCCGGGCCGGATCGCCGGCCGGGGAACGCCGGGCGATGGACGCGTACGTCCGGGCCGAGGCCGGCTTCCAGGCCCGGGGCGGCTACGCCGCCGAGGCCGAGGCGGCCCGGGTCGCGGCCGGCCTCGGCCTGCCCACCCGGGTGATGGACTCCCCCGTCGGCACGCTCTCCGGCGGTCAGCGCCGCCGGGTCGAACTGGCCCGCATCCTGTTCGCGGACCACGGCACCCTGCTGCTGGACGAGCCGACCAACCACCTGGACGCCGACTCCGTCGCCTGGCTGCGCGGCTTCCTCGCCACCCACCAGGGCGGGCTCGTGCTGATCAGCCACGACGTGGGGCTGCTCGCGGAGACCGTCAACCGGGTCTTCCACCTGGATCCGCAGCGGGCCACGATCGACGTCCACAACACCGGCTGGCAGGCCTACCTCACCCAGCGCGCCGCCGACGAGCGCCGCCGGACCCGTGAGCGGGCCAACGCCGAGCGCAAGGCCGCGAGCCTGCACGCCCAGGCCGACCGGATGCGGTCCAACGTCGCCACCGCGACCACCGCCCGCAGCATGGCCCGGCGGGCCGACCGGATGCTCGCCGAGCTCGAACCCGTCCGGCAGGCCGAACGCACCGCCCGGATCCGGCTGCCGGAGCCCGCCCCGTGCGGCCGGATGCCGCTCGGCGCGATCAGTCTCGCCAAGTCCTACGGAGGCCGACCGGTGCTGACCGGCCTGGACCTGGCCGTGGACCGCGGCAGCCGGCTGGTCGTGCTCGGCCTGAACGGAGCCGGCAAGACCACCCTGCTGCGCCTCCTGGCCGGCCGGGAGACCCCGGACTCCGGCCGGGTCGTCCCCGGCACCGGCCTGCGGCTCGGCTACTTCGCCCAGGAGCACGACACCCTGGACCCGGCGCTCAGCGTGCGGGACAACCTCGCGGCGGCCGCGCCCGGTCTGACGGACGGCGAACTCCGGCACGTGCTCGGCGCGTTCCTCTTCCGGGGCGACGACACCGACAAGCCCGCCGGGGTGCTGTCCGGCGGCGAGAAGACCCGCCTCGCCCTGGCCGCCCTGGTGCACTCCGGCGCCAACGTCCTGCTGCTCGACGAGCCGACCAACAACCTCGACCCGGCCTCCCGCACGGAGGTCCTGGCGGCGGTCGGCACCTACCCGGGCGCGATCGTGATGGTCACCCACGACCCGGGCGCCATCGAGGCCTTGCGGCCGGACCGCGTGCTCCTCCTGCCGGACGGCGACGAGGACCTCTGGCACGACGCGTACCTGGACCTGGTCGCACAGAGCTGAGGTCCGGCGCACTCCGCCGACGTCGCGGATGTGCCCGCCACCCGCGGGCACGTCCGCCGTCCGCCGGACCGCCCGGACCGCCCGGACCGCGCGGCTCACCTCCGAGTCGGGCGGGAAGGCCGGGAAGGCCGCCGGGAGGACCGCCAGGAAGGCCCGAATATCCCTCACGTTTGACTTGCTACAATCAGCCCGCTCCAAGCCGCGACGAACCCGACAAGAAAATTCCAGGAAAAATGGCCCACTCTTTCGCCCGCCTGTCCGGATTCGGCGTATCGATCACACCGAAATCCCCGTACACCGTCGAACGGGCGGGAGGTTCGGAATCCGATCTCTCCGTGACCCGTCACGCGCCGGGCTCCGCCCGCCGCGGGGTCGACCTCCAGGGGTTCCCGGACAACGTCGAGGCGCGCCTGGTCGGAGTCGGATCGCTGGACGACGTCATCGAGGTCGGGAAGGGCGGTTCACAGCAGGCCTGGCTGATCGAGACGACAAGCTACTCGAGCCCCTGGCCCGCGGGATTCGCCCTTGATTCGCCGCCCCCGGGCGACAACAGCGCGCCGTTCTATCTCTTCGGGGACAATTCCTCGGTGATCTACATCCAGGGGCCCGTCCGGGCGCGTCGCGCGGAACGCCTTTCCGCAATGGCCGCCCCCGGCCAGCGGGTCGTTCGCGAGGCGTCCACGGAAGGCCTCGACCTCGTCGAATTCGGCTACGAATTCGAGGGCGCGGAGTGGCGGCAGATACTGATCCGCACCACGCTGTCCGCGGACTCCTGCGTCGTCGTCACCACGCAGGCACCCGCGACGGAGGCCGCCCGCGTCGCCGCCGCCGCCGAGGCGATGGCGCTCGGGGTGCGGGCGCCCCTTCTGCCGTGACCACCTCTTCCGGAAAGGGACCCGCATTGTCCTCGATCGTCGATGTGGCCCGGCTGCTGCCGGACGTGGAGGCGCTCCGACGGCATTCCATCGCGCTCGCGGCCTTCGACATCATCCGCGAGCCGGAGAACGCCTGGGCGCGCGAGCACTCGTTCGAGCCGCTGTGGCGTCCCGGGCTGGAAGCCGCGGTGCTGGAGGGCGGTGGCGACGGCTACTTCATCGGTTTCTGCGAGCAGGGCGCCTTGCTGATCGGGTTCGACCACGAATCCCCGATGAGCCCCTACGCCGCCGACCCGATGCGGACCTGGCCCGGAGTCCTCGACGAGGTTCCGGACAGCCTCTCGTGGATCCTGTCGGAGATTCCCGAGTTCCTGGACGACGATGCCGTCCTCGCCACCAGCTGCACGTGGAGGTCCCGTTCGGAACCGTCGTGGAACACGGGTTCCGGCCTGCGGTTCCCGCCGTCCCACTCCGACCCCGACGGGGCTGCGGTGATCCTCGACGAACTCACGCGGTTCGAACCCGGTTTCCACGTTCCGCGGCTCGGCCTCGCTCCGACGGGTGAGGTCGCCGCGGCTGTTCGCGGTGTGCTCGACCTCGCGGGCCCGGTCGAGCGGTTCGCGGCGGTTCTGAACCCGGGCTGCGACGTCGCGGCGGTGGCGTCGCAGCTGCACGCCATCGGATATCCGTAGTCACGCGACCGACCCGCCTCCCCTCCCCCGCCGCCCGCCCGCCCGGGAAGACACCCGGGGGAAAGCACCCGGGGGAAGGCGCGACGGGAAAGCCCGACGGCAATGCACAGGGCCGGCCATCACGTCCGTGATGGCCGGCCCTGTGCTGTCGTCACCCCGTCATGCGGGTGCCGTCACGCTAGAAGAACCACTTCTTGATCGATTTGACGGTGTTGCGCGCGATGCCACTGCCGATGACGCCGCCGACGACGGCTCCGACGGCTCCACCCACCACCGTTCCGACGCCTGGCATGATCATCGTTCCGATGGCGGCGCCGGTTTCGGCACCGTAGATGCTCCCGGCGACACCCCCGATGAAGGTCGCGGTGTCGACCACCGCCGTACTCACCTTCTCTCCCGGCGGGGCGGCCTTGACGTCCTCGACGATCGCAACCGCGCTGACCGCCAGCCCAGCCGCGCCGAGGGCTCCGCCGAGGGACACGCTCCCCCGGTCTCCGCGGGCCGCGGCGACGCGCGAGAGCCAGTTCCGGTTCCGGTTGAGCCGGTACGGCTTGGCCGGCTTGGCGCTGTTGCACGCGTAGCGTTCCCGGCAGGACATGCCGGCGCTCGGCCGTCCCCGGTCCTGGGCACTGCTGTTGCAGGCCCAGCCCTCGACGCACAGGTTCGATTCCGACAGGTTGCCGCCCTTGCTCCGGGGAATGATCCGGTGTCCGGCGTTCAGGTCCCTGGAGTCGGAGAAGTTGTAGCCGCAGCGCCAGCAGTCCCAGGTCCCGTCGGCCTTCTGGTCCCGGGCCAGGATCTGGGCGAACCTCCCGCTGACCCCGCTCACGGGCTTGAACTTGGTGCCGTCGTCACGACCGGCCGCGATGATCTGCTCGTCCGTGGCGTAGTCACCGTCGGTCAGGATCTGCTCGCCCCAGGAGGGGTCCCGGACGATGCTCCAGCCCGGGTCCGAGGTCGGCAGCTTCCCGGTCGGATCCGACAGGTTGACCGGATCGTTGTTGCTGTAGGCGTAGGAGTTCCACTGCTGTGGACTGCCCGCGTCGATGATCGGGTCGGGGCTGATGAACCGGCCCGTGGTGGGGTCGTACTGGCGTGCTCCGAGGTTGGTGAGGCCGGTGGTGTCGTCCTTGGTTCCGCCGACGAACCCCTTGGTCCCGGCCCAGGCGCCGGCCGCGGGCTGGGTGCCGCGGGCGTTGCCGAAGGGGTCGGTGCCGCGCCGGGTGACGGGCTGGCCGGCCGTCGTGTTGATCTCCACGCCGTTGGTGCCGTGGGGATCGGAGGCCTGGACGAGCACCCGTCCGCCGCCGATGGGGGCGGTGACGCGGGTGTAGGTGAGACCGCCGGGGGCGGCGATGGAGCGGGTGTTGGTCATCGAGCCGGAGGCGGTGTCGAGGACCAGTTCGTCGGTCGGCAGGTTCAGGGTGGTCCTGCCGGGACTGCGGCGGATCAGCTGGTTGCCGTCCGCGTCGTAGAGGTAGGTGGTGGCGTCCGCCTGGCCGGCCTTGGTGAGGGAGTCGAGCCTGTCCTCACCGTTCCAGCTCAGCGTGGTGGTGCCCGCCGCGTCGGTGACGGAGGTGGTGCGGCCCTTGGCGTCGTACTGGTAGCTGACGGTCCTGCCGCCGGCGGGCCCGGCCGTGGTGGAGGTCAGCAGGGCGTGCGGGCCGCCGGTTGCGCCGCCCGTACCGGCGGAACCGGTGGCCGTGTTGACGGCCCGCGCGGCTCCGAAGGTCTGGGTGGTGACGGTGTCGTTGGCGCTGTTGCCGGTGATGTCGTGCTGGACCAGGCCGGTGCGGTTGCCGGTGGCGTCGTAGGAGTAGGTGTTCCAGTAGGGCGCGGGGCCTCCGACCGTGCTGGCGCCCGGTCCGGTGACGGCGGGGCCCGACGCGTTCCGGCAGGCGCCGGTGCCCGGGACGGCGGTGGAGCTCCCGGTGCCGTGCACCACGCCGGAACTGTCGGTCCAGTCCGCGGTGGTGGCCGTGCCCCCGGTGTCGGTCCAGGCGCCGGTCAGCCGTCCCAGGTAGTCGTAGGCGAAGCACTGGGTGTCGGTCGCGGCGGCGTCCTGGACGTCGGTGACGGAGGAGATCCGGCCCGAGGGGAGGTACGTGTAGCTGGTCTGGTCGACGGAGGTGGTGCCGAGCTGGCGGTCGAGGAAGGAGTTGATCACCCTTCCGGTGGCCCAGTCGTACTGCTGGGTCGACACGACCTGGCTGCCGTACTGGCCCACCGTGGTGCGGGTCGGACGGGCGAGCGCGTCGTACGCCATCGCGGCGACCACGGCCTTGCCCTGGCTCATCGAGGAGGTGAGCAGGCCGGTGACGGTGCGCCCGTAACTGACCGTCTCGGCGGGCAGTCCGCCCGCCGCCGGAATGGTCAGGGTCTTCTGCGCGCCCAGCACCGGGGTGTAGCTGTTGCTCGCCGTGTAGGTCCCGGCGAGCGCCCCCTCCGCGGCGGGAACGGTGATGGAGTTCCCGGTCGGCCGGTACGCGGTGTCGTACCCGGTGACGGCCTTGGTGTAGGCCGACCCGGAGGCTCCGCCGACGTAGCGGGTCGAGGCGGTCGGCTCCCCCTTGAGCAGCGTGTCGTACGTCCAGCCGGCGAGTTGGTGCGCCGGTGCGACGCTGCCGTCGAACAGGCCGGTCTTCCGCCCGAGCAGGTCGTAGCTGTAGGCCAGGGTCGTGCCCCTGGCGTCGACGGTGTGGTCGACGCGGGAGTCGGCGTCGTAGAACGTCCGGCTGGTGCCGGTGTCCGGGTCGGAGGCGGAGACCTGCCGCCCGCGGAGGTCGAACGTGTAGCTCCAGCTGTTGCCGCTGCTGTCGGTGCGCCGGGCGGCCAGGCCCGCACTCGTGTAGGCGTAGCTGGTGACGTCCGCGTCCGCGGCGTTCCCGGTCGCGGTGGGGGTGCGGTACTGCCAGGTGGCGACGGTGCGCCCGCGGGCGTCGGTCACGGTCGAGGCCGGGTTCGCCCCGGCGGGCGGCGTCACGTCGGTGCGGTCCGCGCCCGGGTAGGCGGTCGTGGTGCTCCACTGGAGGTTGCCGTAGGAACGGGCCTCGGTGCGCACCACGCGCCCCTGGCCGTCGTAGGTGTTCCAGGTCTGACCGGGCACCTGCCCGTCACCGGACGGCACGAAGACCGACTCGCCGGGGAACGAGGACTCCTCGTAGTACGGCGCGGACGTCTTGATCACCCAGCCGTGCGAGTCGTACACGGTGTCGGTGATCAGGCGCCCGGTCGGCTTGGCGTCGCTGGTGCGCTGGCTCTGCCGCGGCCGGGCCAGGCCGTCGAGGAGGTCGACGACCGCCGAGTACCCGTTGTCCTCCCGGATGGACTCGGTGGTGACCGTGGACGGCCCGCTGGTGCCGTTCACCTTGTACGTGAACTTCTGGCTGGGGTTCTGGTCGGTGGGCCGGTCGGGCGCCCACACCTTGGTGACGCGGCCCAGCGCGTCGAACTGCGCGGTGGTCACGCGGTCGTTGACGTCCCGGCTGGCCAGCACCGAGCCCCTGGCCGGGTCCTGGGTGACCGTGGTGGTCCAGCCGGTGCCCATCGGCCCGGTCGTGCTCACCTGGGTCGGCAGGGCGCCGGTGGCCGGGGTGAAGGCCGTCGTGGTGACCGCCCGTGCCTTCTGCGGACCGTTGACCTGGTTGCCCGAACGGTCGTAGGCGGACCCGTCGGTCGTCGACGTCGTGAGGACGCGCCCGTAGCCGTCGTAGGTCGTGGCGCCGCTGTCGGCGTAGACGGGGTTCCCGTTCGCGTCGTAGCGGTCGAGCACCTGGGTGCCGGTCACGTCGCCGGCGGCGCCGGCCTGTCCGAACGGCTTCCCGTCGTAGAGGAACCGCCCGCCGGACACCGTGTTGGCCCCGGTCGGAGCGGCGTCGCACGAGCCCTGGACGGTGACCGTGCCGGAGACGAGCGTGGAACGCTGCGGGTTGGGGTCGGTCACGTAGTCGGTCACGGTGCAGGTCTCGGGGGTGGCGGCGGTGCCGTCGCCCCTGTCGTCGACCTTGGTGACGCGGTTGCCGTGGGCGGGGTCGCTGGTGGTCACGGTGGAGACGGTGCGCCAGCTGCCGTCCGCCAGCCTGGCCTTCGTGGCCGCCGTGACCTCCGAGGACCCGTACCGGGCGTAGATCTTCGGCGCGCCCGCGCCCTGGACGTGGGTCGCGGTCGTCTGCTGGCCGTTGTAGGTGCTTCCGGTGACGGTCTGGACGGTGCCGCCGGCCCTGTCGAAGCCCTCGGTGGCGACGGTCCGTCCGCTGAGCCAGTCGCTGTCGGTCACGCTGCCGCCGAGCGGACTGGCGACCTGGACGCTGCGCTGGGTCCCGTTGGCGAGGTAGTCGCCGTCCATGCCGCGCAGGTAGGTGACGGTTCGCTGGGTCTTCGGGGCCTCACCGGGATCGGCGTTGCCGTTGGTCGTGGTGACCGACTGGTAGCCGCGGAACTGGCTCCAGGTACGGGTCTTGGGGTCGATGAACTCGGCGTCGTTGCGGTGCCAGGCGGCCCCGCCGTTGTAGGTGTACTCGGTGACCATGCCGGTCGAGGGGCTGGACACCAGGTCCTGGACGGTGACGGTCCTGACGAGGGGCTTGTTGAACCAGTCGTTGACCGGGTCCGGTGAGGACTGGCCGGGCAGGTACCACTTGACCGGCATGCAGGCCATCGTGTTGGAGTCCTCGGACGCCGGCATCCGCTTGTCGACCCGCGAGCACTCGGGGCTCGTGTAGACGACGTTGACGCGGCCGCCCGTCTCGGTGGTGACGCCCTGCAGGCGCGGCCGCATGAACATCGGGGACGCGGGCACCAGGCCGTCGACCCGGTTGGCCATCATCACGTAGGTGAACTGGACGGCCGGCACGCTGGCCGGCGTCTGCCCGTTCGAGCCCGTGCGCTGGACGGAGTCCAACCGCAGGGTGCGCTTGGTGCCGTCGCCGGGGTCGGCGAGCGACTGGGACAGCGCCCAGGTGTCGACGTCACGGTACGCCGAGTCGACGAGCACCTTGGTGGTGACGGACGTCAGGCGCTTGGTGGTGAAATAGGTCGGCGCGTAGTTGGCGCAGGTGCCGGTGCCGGAGCAGATCTGGTCGATCGGCACGTCGGGCCAGGCGTCCGCGTTGGCGGCGGTGCGCTGGGCCTCCGTGCAGGTGATCGTTCCGGACGGCTGGCACCGCTCGGTGGTGCCGAAGACGACCTTGGCGGCGGGGTTCGCGGTCCCCTTGGCGGCCTTCTGCTCGTCCAGGCGCTGCCCGTAGCCGATCTCCTTGAGGTAGACGGCACGCTGGTAGTCGGTGAGGGTGCCGTCGCCGAAGTTCTGGGCACCGCCGCGGTTGTACTTGTTGCCTTCGGTGGCGTAGGTGTACGTCGTCAGGTTCCCGTGGGGATCGACCACGTAGTCCAGCTGCCAGCGCCAGGCCATCTGGCACCACGAGGCCTTGCCCGTGGCCGCGTTGTAGCAGGGGTCGCCGCTGTTCGGCGAGTACACCGGCACGCTCAGCACGGAGTTGGCGGCCGGGTCGCTCCCGTCACCGCCGGGCAGGTGGTTGCGGCCGAAGTAGTACTCGATGCCGTCCGGCGTGGTGATCCGCCAGTACTCCGCGTCCCGGTGGTCGACGTCGCCGGCCGCCCTGGGGGCCCCGGTGAGCTGCTCGATCTTCGAGCCGTCGTCGTCCTGGAGGTGCCACACGCCGCTCGCGTCGTCGCGCACGATGGTGCCGGAGTGGTTCCCCAGGAACAGGGTGGCGTTCTGGCCGCCCCAGCACTGGTCCGCCGAACCGGTGATGCCGGCCTTGTCGCAGCTCTTGTAGGAGCGCTCGATGAAGCCCGGCTCGTAGTCCCAGCCGTCGCCGATCCACGAGGACTGGGAGTTCGTCGCGGACGTCTTGCCGTCGACCGCAGCCGAGTTGTAGCCCAGCGCCACCGTCGGCGCGCTGCCCGCGAGGGCGGGCGGCAGCTGGATCGGGTAGCTGTAGGTGAAGTTCCCCGCGTTCGACCCGGCCGACCACTCGGCGGACGGGGAGAGCGGGGTCGCGGTGTAGGTGCCGCCGGCCCCGGACGGCGAGGGCGCCGCCGCCAGCACGACCGGGCCGCCCGCATCCGTCGCCCCGACGGATGCGGGTACGGCGCCGGTGGTGTACGGCTCCTTCACGGCGCCGGTGGTGTACGACGCCTTCACGGCGCCGGTCCGGCCGGGAGCCGCCGCCGGCGCGGCGGGAAGTGCGAGGTCCGCCGTGACCTTCCCCGCCGCGGCGTCGATCGTGGAGGCCACCGGTGTCCTGGTACGGCACTCGGCCCGCTCGGGGGTGGTCAGCGCGCAGGCGGGCAGCGTGACCAGCGCGGCCCGGTCCGACCATCCGGCGCCCTGGAGCGCCTTGAGGTCGAGCGTCACCTTCGCCGTGCGGCCCTCGCCGCCCGCCGGGCCCCCGGCATCGGTCAGTGCGACCAGCGGGCCGGGGCTCCCGGCCTTCCGGCCCTTGTCGGCGTCGGTGACCTGGACGGTGACGGTGTGCACGCTCTCGCCGTGTCCGGTTCCGGGTGCGACCGTCACCGCGAGGTCGCCGGCCTTCGAGCCGGTCGCCCCGCCGGAAGCGGGCGACCCGCCGCCGGTCGCCTTCCGTGCGGCCTCCGCCTCGGCACTGTCGGCTCCGACCGTGACCGTCGTGGTACCGGTCACCACGGGCTGGGCCGGCTGCGGCTTCCAGTCCTCGGGCCGGCTCGCCGGAGTGGCGGCCGGCGGCCGCACGTCATGCCCGGTGACGGTGGGCGTCTTCTCGCCCAGCGGCGTCGTCGGAGGCGTCCAGACCTCGCCCTCCGGCGTGGGGAACGTCCACGCGGCCGCGGGCGGGACCGCTGCTCCCGTCATCGCCAGGGCGAGGAGTGCCGCCACCGCGGGTGCGTGCCACCGGCCCCCCGCTCGTTCTCTTGCGGCCCGTATCCGGGCAGGCCAAACCCCCACAGGAGGTCCTCTCAGTTCATCGACACAACGTCATGCGGACATGGCCACGCCATGGTTCGAGCGCGACACTAGAGGGCGGCCGGAGGGGGCTCTTACCAGATCACCCATCAACTGGGGCGATCTTTATAAAATCCTTACATTAAGATAGGTTTAATTCGGGCACATGGGACCGACGGCGCCCGGCGTTTGACGTTTTCGCAGGTCACGGCGCATCGTTCCGTCCCGAACACCGCTCGCGCATGGAGCGGACATCTCGAAGGAACAGCACCACCCCCATGAACTCCACCTCGTCACGGCGACCGGGCGGCACACGCGCCCGAAGGCCCCGGCACGCTCCCGCACGCCTCGCGACGTTCGCCCTCACCACCGTCCTCGGCCTGGCGTCGCTCGGCGCTCCCGCCGCCACCGCGGCCGACCCGACACCGCCCCACGGCCCGTCGGGCGGGATCAAGCCCGTCGTCCCCAACGGCCCGGACCCCGCCCGCACCCACGAACAGCAGGCCGTGCTCAACGCCCGGGCCCAGGCGAAGAGCACCCGCAAGCCGGTCGTCGTCGACGCCCTCACCACCGGGACGTCCAGGACGACGGCCAACCCTGACGGCACGTTGACCAGCACCGACAACGCCCAGGCGGTACGGACCAGGCAGAACGGCGCATGGGCCGACCTGGACCCCACCCTGCGGCCGAACGGCGACGGCACGCTCAGCCCGGCAGTCGCCGGCACCAAGCTGACGTTCTCGGGCGGAGGCGACGGACCGATGGCCACCGTGGCCACCGACGACGGCAAGAGCCTGGCGATCGGCGCCCCGTTCCCGCTGCCCAAGCCCGTCCTCGACGGGGCGACCGCCACCTACCGCGACGTCCTGCCGGACGTCGACCTCCAGCTGACCTCACTGCCCCAGGGCGGCTGGCGCGACGTGATCGTCGTCCGCACCCGCGCGGCCGCCGAGAGCCCGGCCCTGAAGTCCCTGACGTTCCCGCTCTCCGCGCACGGCCTCACCGTGACCTCCGACGCGAACGGTGCCATCACCGTCGCCGACGAGAGCGGCACCGCACGGTTCCGCGCGCCGGCGCCGCTCCAGTGGGACTCCAGCAAGCCCGCCTCCGGGGTCGCCGCTCCGGCGGAACGCTCCTCCCGCTCGACGCCCCGCACCGCCCTGGCCGCGGATCCTTCCGCCGTTCCTTCCGCCGTAACTTCGGCCGTAACTTCGGCCGTTCCTTCCGCCGCTCCTTCCGCGGCCTCCTCCGCACCGGCGGGCGGACCGTCCGGCATCCCGTCCAGCGCCGAAGAACCGGGCGACGGCGCGAACGTCGCGGCCATGGCCACCAAGGTCACCGCCTCGGCCATCGAACTGACTCCGGACCAGGACTCCCTCGGCTCGGGCAGCGGACCGTGGTACCTGGATCCGTCACTGATCGCAGCCACCAGCTCGGTGCAGGGATCGGTCGAGGTCCAGGAGAACCACAAGACGGCCGAGAACTTCAACAAGAAGTCCAACCTGGCCACCGGGTACTGCGGATACCACAGCAGTGACCCGAACCTGGACTGCGGCTCCGAGGGCCGCCAGCGCGCCTACTTCCAGTTCGGCATCAACCCCGCCCTCTACACCGTGCCGAACGGCGCCCAGAGCCCTCCGACGATCTCCAGCTCCGTCCTCAACGCCCAGGTCACCAGCGCCTCCAGCCCCGGCACCAACACGCCCTTCGTCGTGTACTCGGCCCCCAGGCCCATCCACGAGCACACCAGCTGGAACGACCAGCCCTGCGGCACCAACGGCAACCTCGTCATGGAGAACTGCCCGGCGGTCAACGGCCAGTGGCTCACCGGCACCGGCCCGCTCGCCATCGACGTCACCGGCATGATGAAGCAGGCGGCGGCCGAGCACTGGCCCTGGTGGACCGTCGGCATCGCCCCGCAGAGCAGTGAGTGGGACAAGAGCTACCGCCACAACATCGGCAACAACCCGAGCATCACCACCACCTACGACATCACCCCCACCGTCTGGTACCCGCGCACCAGCCCCGCACCGGGCTTCGCCGCCAACGGCAGCACCGCCGAGTGCAGCAGCGGAGGCGCCCACCCCTGGGACAACCCCGGTTGGGTCGGAAGCAATCAGACCATCTGGCTGACCGCCAACAGCTGGTCCCCCGCCGGCCAGAACCTCTACACCGGCTACCACATGTGGGACGACAACGACCCCAACTTCAGTGCGGTGCCGGGCTCCTGGGGAGGGACTTACAACGACCCCGGCCCGTCGGTCAGCGTCGGCTCGCTGTCCGACGGCCACCAGTACGGCTGGGTCGCCCGCGCGACGGACGAGATCCTCACCTCGCCCGACAGCGCCTGGTGCTACTTCCGCGTCGACAAGACCAACCCGCGGGTCAGCATCAGCTCGACCGACTTCCCGCCCTCCGGCACCCCCAACCCCAGCCCGGCCAAGTACATGAACGACTGGGGCAGCTTCTCCATCAACGCCGAGGACCCCGCGCCGGGCCCCGGCCTCCAGGCCTCGGGCATCGCCTGCGTCCGGGTGAGCACCGACCCGACCCCGGTCGTCGGCTGGCGCTGCGGCCAGAGCGGAACCTCCTCCCCCGGCCAGCCGTACGGCTTCCAGCCGCGCCAGTGGGGCACCAACACGCTCTACGCCTGGGCCATGGACAACGCCGGCAACTACAGCCAGCCGGCCGTCTACAACTTCTACGTCCCGTGGAAGCCCGGCACCCAGCCCCTCTTCGGTGACGTGGACAACGACCAGAAGCCCGACCTCGTCACCCCCGACCGGAACGGCGACCTGCGCATCATCGGCGGCACCGTGGACCCGTCCACGTCCCTCGCCGCACCGGCCGCCGCCGCCCCCCGCAACCGCGAGTTCGGCGTCACCTGGTCCGACTACCAGATCAGCCACCACGGCACCCTGCGCGACGGCCAGGCGGTCGACCAGATCATCGCGCACAACACCACGAACCAGGAGCTCAAGAAGTACCTCTACGTCGTCACCAACGACGGCACCGGACGCTACGACACCATCACCCCGGGCGTCGTCACCCGGCCCAGCGCGTGCGAGACCATCGACACCCACGCCGCGTGCCCGAACTGGCAGGCCAACGGCAACTGGGCCAACGCCGTCCAGACCGTGGCCATCGGCACCCCCGAGGGACAGGCCGTCGGGAAGGACCCGGTCGACACCTCCAAGACCGTCATGATGACCCGCACCTCCATCCTGTCGGTCGAGACCACCGCCTCCGGAACCAGCCTGTACCTCCTCACCCCGGGCCTCGCCGACGACGTCGACGACACCGCCAAACTGATCCCCACCGTCGACGGCGCCTCCTGGGCCGACTACGAGATCCTGAACCCCGGAGCGGCCAACGGCGCCACCACGGTTCCCGGCACCACCGACACCACCTACCAGGCCACCGTCTGGGCCCGGCACCGCACCAACGGCAACATCTACGCCTACCCGATCACCTGGAAGAAGGACGAGTACGGCGTCCCGACCGTCGACTACACGGCCCTCACCAAGCCGGGCAGCGGAGTCCCCATCCTCACCGGAGCCGACTGGACCGTCTCGGCCCAGCCGCGCGTCGGAGCGGCGGACCTCAACAACGACGGCTACCCGGACCTCTGGGCCATCAACAACAGCAACGCCATCACCGCCTTCCCCGGCAAGAGCGGCACGGGCGCGAAGAGCAAGGTCGACGGGTTCGACGCCTGGCAATCCCTCGGCTACGCCGACGCCAGCGTCTCCGTCCACCCCAACAGCGTGAGCTGGCAGTGCATGGACGCCGTCAACGGCCCCCGCAACGGCGCCGAGGTCGCCATCTACGGCTGCTGGAACTCGGTCAACCAGCGCTTCAACTTCGCCACCGACGGCTCGGTCCGCGCCGGCAGCTACTGCCTCTCCACCCAGGACAACGGCCTCGGCAACGGAACCCGCGTCGTCCTCTCGACGTGCACGGGCGCCACCGGCCAGAAGTGGAGCGTGCGACCCGACGGCCGCATCTACCTGCCCGCAACGGTCGACGCCGGGAACCCCGGAGGCCGGTGCCTGGAGCTGCCCGCCTGGGCGACGGACCAGGGCACCCGCCTGGGCATCTGGAACTGCCCCGGCTTGCAGGCCAACCAGCAGTGGACCATCAACCCGGAACGCACCCCCTGACGCGTCACCGGAACCCCAGGGGTTGCTGAACGTCGGGGCCCGGCCTCACCCCCCGGCCCCCCCCCGGTTACCCGCCCCAAACCGGGCCCCGGCCCCCCCGCCCCCCCGCCCCCGGGCCCCCCGGTGGTGCGGCCCCCCCCGCCCACCGGGCC
>NZ_JBEZUT010000118.1:0-24266 GCF_040636595.1 Kitasatospora sp. NPDC036755 | reverse complement strand
AGTCGGCGATCCAGGAGGCCGTGGCCATTCCGCGCGAGCTCAACCAGCGCCTGGTCGACGCCGAGGAGACCCGCCGCATCCTCGACCGGCTGTACGCGAAGTCGGAGGCGATGCCCGCGAGGCCCGCCGCGTACCCCTGCCCGACCGCCCGGAACTTCCAGTCCGCGCCGTGCCGGTACAGCTCGCCGAACACCATCGCCGTCTCGCCGCCGCCCTCCGGGGCGATGTCGTAGCGGGCCACCTCGGCGCCGCCGTCCGGGTCGGTGACCCGGATGTGGGCGCCGTGGACCTGCCCGAAGGACTGCCGGCGCTGCGCCGCGTCGTAGATCGCCACCGCGAAGACGACCTTCTCCACCCCGGCCGGGACCTCGGCCAGCCGGACCTCGATCTGCTCGCGGTCGGCGCCGCCGCCGGCCGCGCCCTGGTGGCGGACCGAGCCGTCCGGGCTCCGGAGGTTGTTGAAGAAGACGAAGTTCTGGTCCGAGGCGACCTTCCCGTCCGCCCCGCAGAGCAGGGCGCTGGCATCCAGGTCGTACCCGGCCCCGGCCGTCCAGCCGAGGCCCACCCGGACCACCCGCAGGCCAGGGGCCTGCTTGCCCAGGGAGACGTTGCCACCCTTCGTCAGGGCCACGCTCATGGAACTTCCTCCACCACCGTACGAGTACCGCTTTTCGACCACGACAACGCTGTAGAACTCGCACCGGTTCCCACTCGAACCGTCGGCTTTCCGGCCCGGCCGAAACATCACGGGACTCCGCGCCGACACCCTGGCGGAGCGTCAGGTACGGACCTATTGTCAGCGCACATGACATGTCTACGCCGCATCGCCGGAACGGCCGCCGCACTCACCGGAACGCTCCTCGCCCTGCTGACCCCCGCCGCCGCCCAGGCCGCGCCGGCCGACTGCCGGACCTCCGCCTCGGTCCCGCTGGACGCCGAGCAGGCCCGCCTCCAGGACGCCCGCACCGCCGGCTTCACCGAGCGCTCCGGACTGGGCGAACTGCTCGGGGCCTTCCCCGCCGCCCTGTGCGCCGCCCGCAACGCCCGGCAGGCCGAACGCGTGGTGGACACCTGGGGCCGGACGCTCTGGCAGGCCGGAGTGGACCGCGCCCAGGGCCGGCGGCCGAGCGGCGACCTGCCCGCCCTGGACGACCGCCCGCTGTACTGGACCAGGCTCGCCATGACCGTCCGGCTCGCCCGCTGGCAGCCCCGGTTCGACGTCGACCGCGCCGCCCTGCGGACCCGTTTCGAGGACGCCTCGCGCGGTCTGGACGACGGCTTCGAGGCCGCCCCCGGCGTCCGGCGGATCTTCGTCAGCGGCTTCGACCCGTTCGGCCTGGACACCGAGGCCCGCCGTGCCAATCCCTCCGGCGCGGCCGTCCTGCGGCTGCACGGGCAGCGGATCACGCTCGCCGACGGCAGCACCGCCGAGGTCCGGGCGGTCGTCCTGCCGGTGCGCTACGGGGACTTCGACCGGGGCATCGTGGAACGCGCCTTCACCCCGCACCTGCGGCCGGGCCGGCAGGCCGCCGACCTGATCACCAGCATCAGCCAGGGCTACCCGGGCAAGTTCACCCTGGAGGAGTGGGCCGGGCGGGCCCGCTCCGCCGATCCGGCCACCGACAACACGGCCGCGCTCTCCGGCGGCACCACCGAGCACCCGGTGGACGCCCCGGGGCTGGGCGCCGGTCCGCAGTTCGTCCGCACCACCCTGCCGACCGGCGCCATGACGGCCGTCCAGCAGCCCTTCCCGGTGCTGGTCAACGCCTTCGTCACCGAGATCCCGGCGGGCGCCACCGCCCCGGTCTTCCGGCCGGACGGCCCCACCCCCGGCTCCCGCGCGGTCTCCGGGGGCGGCGGCGGGTACCTCTCCAACGAGGTCGCCTACCGCTCCAACCGGCTGCGCACCCTCCTCGCCCCGGAGCTGCCCGGCGGCCACCTGCACACCCCGGTGCTGACCGGCCTGCCCGCCGACCCGAGCCGGCTCACCGCGCCGGAGTTCGAGCGGAACGAGGCCGCGATCGGCGACGAGGTCCGGGCGATCCTGAGCACCGTCAGGTTCTGACGGGCCGTCCGGAGCCGGGGCGGGCCGGGGCCCCGCGGCCCGCCCCAGGGGGGCGCCCGCTACGCCGGGTCGGCGTAGCGGGTGCCCGCCGCGCGGGCCCGCGACGCCGCGATCTCGGCGTACGCGGCCTCGCGCCCCGCCCAGTGCGAGCCCTCGACCGACGTGCCGCGCTCCAGGTCCTTGTACACCTGGAAGAAGTGGGTGATCTCCAGCAGGTCGAACTCCCGCATGTCGCCGATGTCCCGCAGGTCCGCGTAGCGCGGGTCGTGGGCCGGGACGCAGAGCACCTTCTGGTCCGGGCCGCGCTCGTCTCGCATCACCCACATGCCCACCGCCCGGCACGTCAGCACGCAACCGGGGACGGCCGGCTCACGGCCGAGCACCAGGGCGTCCAGCGGCTCGCCGTCACCGCCGAGGGTGCCCTCGACGTAGCCGTAGTCGGCGGGGTAGGCGGTGGCCGTGAAGAGGGTGCGGTCCAGCCGGATCCGGCCCGCCACGAAGTCCATCACGTACTTGTTCCGCGACCCCTGGGGGATCTCGATCATGACCTCGAACTCCACGTCGAACACCACCGCGGCCTCCTCCTCGGCTCCTGGGGGAATTGTCCGCCGTCCGGACGGCCACCGGAAGCACCCCCGCCGTTCAGGCGACTCCCCTACCATCCCGACCATGGGGAGCTGGCGGGTCACTGTCCTGGACCACCGTCGCCTCGGGGGCGGACGGCCCCAGGGGCTCCCGGAAGGGCCGCTGGCCCGCCGGGACGGGGTGGAGCTGCACGTCCGGGGCGGCGGGCTCGCCTGCGTCGACGCCACCGGCACGGTCCGCTGGCAGCGGCCCTGCCCCGGACGTCCCAACGCGGCCCACCTCTTCGCCGACCGGGCGCTGGTCACCACCGACCCCGTCGGGCACGCCGCCCCGGGCGGGTTCGGCCCGGCCCTGCTGCTGGACCTCGCCGACGGCCGCACGGTCGCCGAACCGCGCGGCGAGCGCGGCGCGGCGCTCGACGACGGCCGCTTCGTGCTCGGCCCGCAGGGCCCCGGCACCTTCGACACCCTGGCCTACGACCGGGACGGCACCCCGGTCGACGCCTGGCCCAGCTGCGGCCACTACGTGGCCGACGGCGGTCTGCGGGTGGTCGAGACGGACCGCCGCCACCCCACCGGGAGCCGGGTGGTCCGGCTGCTGCCCGGCGGCCGGGTCGAGTCCGGCCCGCTGCTCGCCGACCCGCAGGCGCCGGCGCCGCTGGTGCTGCCGGACGGCACCCTGCTGGTGCTGGACGCGGGGGTGCTGCTCGCGGTCGGCCGGGACCTCGACGACGCCGTCCTGGCCGAACTGCTCCCGCTGTCCCCGGGCGAGCGGCCGCGCTTCACCGGCGCGCTGCACCGCACCGCCGACCGCCTCGACGTCACCCTGGTCGAACGCCACCCGACCCGGATGGGCGCCTACACCACCCACGGCTGGACGCTCGGCCTGCACCCTTCGTAGAACCCAAGATCTCGATTGGGCGGCGGAACTGACGGCCCGGCGGTCCTCCGTCCACGATTCCCCTACGGTGACGCCTGCAACAACCGTCACCATGCAAGAGGGGGCACGCCCATGTCCCGGAGCCGGAAGCTCCACCGCCTCAGCAACCCCGACGTCGACGAACGCCGCGCCCAGCGCGCGCTGTTCCGCCACCTCCGCGACGACACCAACGCCAACCGCGGCCGGATGGCCAGGCGCGTCCGTGAGCTCCAGCTGCTGCTGGCGATGGACCCGGTCGAGTTCGAGGGCCTCATCGCCCGGCTGATGGAGGCGATGGGCATGAAGGTCGAGCTCACCGCCCGGTCGCGGGACGGCGGAGTGGACGTCCGCGGCATCGACCCGGACCCGTTCCGCGGCGGCAACGTCATCGTCCAGGTGAAGCGCTACCGGGACACGGTGGCGCCCTCCGCGGTGCGGGACCTGTACGGGACGCTGCGGCACGACCGGGACGCGACCAAGGCCGTCCTGGTCACGACCAGCAAATTCGGGCCCAGCTCGCACCAGTTCGTCGCCGGCAAGCCGATCAGCCTGATCAACGGCGCCGAACTGGTCGGGCTGCTCAAGCACCACGGCTTCCACGCGGTGTTCGAGGCCGTCGAGGACGGCGGCGGCGCCGGGGGCGACGACCTGGACGGACTGCCCGCGATCGAGGTGGCGGCCGAGCCCTCCCGGCTGCTCCTGCACTGGACCGGGGAGGAGGAGTACGACATCGCCGCCCTGGTCTGCCGGGGGAACGCGGCGCTCTCCGACGACCACCTGGTGTTCTACAACAACGCCTCGACGCCCGACGGTTCGGTGCGCCTGGTGACCGGCTACGGCGATGCGAACGCCTGCCTGATGGTCGACTTCGAGGCGCTGCCCGCCGAGGTCGACCGGCTGGTCGTCATCGCCGCCGCCGACACCGAGAACCACCCGGAGGCCACCATGGGCGGGTTCGCCGGCCCGGCGCTGATCCTGGAGGCGGGCTCCGGGCAGGACGCGGCCGTGGTGCACCTGGCGGACGGCGCGGAGACCAACACCGCGATGCGGCTCGGCCGTTTCGACCGCGAGCCGTCCGGGGACTGGGAGTTCACCCCGGCGCTCGCCGGGTACCCGGGCGGGCTGCGGCAGGCCGTGACCGCCTACGGGCTGGAGGTCGTGGAGGCGTGAGCGGCCGGGGCACCACCGCCCCGGCCGCGGCGCCCGTATCCGCCGGGATCCCCGCGTTGCCGCGGATCCCGGCGGGTACGGCGGGCCTCAGCGCACGACCGGCAGTTCCAGCGCCGAGCCCCGGTCGCCGCCCCAGCCGATCCGGTAGCTCGCCCGGCCGTCGGCCGGGAGCAGCTCGAAGGAGTCGGGGTTGGCGGCGGCGACGGTGAGCCGGATCCGGTCACCGGAGCGGAACAGCACCGAGACGGGCTGGAGGTCGACGGTGACCCGCTGGGCGCGGCCCTGCGGGAGGTCCTCGGCGTCCTCGGCCGCGTAGCTGCGCGGCGTGCGCAGCCGCCGCCAGTCCGGATTGTCCCGACGGTCGGCCACCGCCCTGTCCTCCAGGGCGAGTTGGCCCTCCGTCAGGTAGGTGACCCGGCCGTCGGGCGCGACGTCCTCCAGGTAGACGTGCAGGGCGCCGCGCGCCGAGCCCTCGAGTCCGGTGACGTCGAGGGTGACCTTGCCGTTGCCGGTGACCCGGGTGTCGGCGGTGAGCGGTGCGCTGGTGTAGCCGAGCAGTCTGGCGTCGACGGCGGCACGGTCGGGGTAACTGACCTCGTCGCCGGTGAGGTTGGTGTTCCAGCGGTCCAGCGGGCCGGTGCCCGCGGTCGGGTCGAGGGTCAGCGGGTCGGAGCCCCGGTGGCCGTCCGCCCGGGCGGCGAGCGTGCCGCCCGCGCCGAGCGGGAAGCGCTGGGTGCGGGTGCCGGGGACCGGCCAGCGGGTGGTGGTGCGCCAGACGTCCTCGTTGAACGTGTAGTAGTGCACCTGCCGTCGGCCGTCGGGGCGGGCGGAGCCCCGGACGTAGCGGTCGAAGAAGTCGACCACCCGCTGGTCGTTCTCGGCGTGCTCCCGCGCGGTGAGCGGGCGCGGCGGGCGGAACGGGTCGGCGAGCGAGCCGGCGCCGTGGTTCCACGGGCCGATCCAGGAGTCCTGGGTGTTGGACAGGCCGGTGAACTGGGAGAGCACGCCGTTGGCGGTTCCGGCGTCGAGCCAGCCGGCCCGGGTCAGGACGGGCACCCGGCCGGCTTCGACGGCGTCGGTCCGCTCGCCGACGCTGCCGACCGTCCAGCTCTTCGGGCCGTCCCGGTAGTCGCGGTGGACGCCGGTGCGCGCCATGTCGACGAGGTTGGCGTTGTTCGCGTGCTCGGCGCGCGCGGCGGCGAGCAGGGCCTGGCCGTCGGGTCCGTCGACCGGCCGGGGCTGGAGGCCGGTGAGGCCGAAGTCCGCGCAGAGCGCGCGGGTCTTCTCGTCGGTCTCGCAGGTGGTCCCGCCGGCCCGGTCGAGGACGCGCAGCAGCAGCCCGTACCGGGCGATCCGCGGTTCGATGAGCACGCCGCCGGGGCGCACCAGGTCCTCGTACGGGTCGAAGTCGTAGGAGATCGGGGCGGCGGCGGTGATGTGGTGGTTGCCGAGGGAGGTGGCGAGCATCGCGGTGTCGCCGCCGTAGGAGATGCCGGTGGTGCCGACCCGGCCGTTGGACCAGGGCTGGGCGGCGATCCAGTCGCTGAGCGGGCCGCTGTCGGCGGTCAGGTCGGCGCCGAGTTCGGAGGTGAGGGTGCCGAAGGAGGCGCCGGTGCCGCGCAGGTCGGCGACGACGAAGGCGTAGCCGCGGGAGGTCCACCGCTCGGCCTCGCCGCCGGCGCCGCCGGGTGGGACGGGCTCGCCGGTGCGGACCCTGGCCCGCCAGTAGCGCTGGGTGGACAGGACGGTGGGCAGGTCGGCGCCGGCCCGGGTGCCCTGCGGCAGGTGGACGTCGACGGCGAGGCGGACCCCGTCCGGCATGGTGACGTAGCGCGACCGCAGGGTCGGCTCGGCGGGCCCGCCCGGTCCGGCGGGCACCGCGGCGGCGGCCGGGGCGACGGACAGGCCGAGCACGGCGGCGGCCGTGACCAGCGCCGCCAGCGGGCGGCGCAGCACGCCCCGCCTCATCGGACGGTCGCCTTCCAGGGGCCTTCCTCCGGGCGTGCCTCGTCGTCCGTCCCGGGCCAGGGCGGCATGGTGACGGCGGTGATCCGCAGCGGGCCGGCGGAGTCCTCGTCCGCCCGGAACTGGAACGCGGTTCCCAGCGGTATCGACACCGCCGTGCCGGCCGCGAGCCGGACGGTCTCCTCGCGCCCGCCCTGGCGGCGCCAGAGCCGGCCGCTGCCCGCGGTGACCCGCCACAGTTCCTGCACGGTGGCGTGCGACACCGCGCGGGTGACCTGCCCGGGGGCGAGGACGAAGTCCGCGAGGCTCCCGCACCCCGTCAGTTCCAGCAGTGGGCGTACCTCGGCCCCGTCCGGGGCGGTCACCACGGGGGCGTCACCCGCCTCCGCGGTGCGGAAGGGCTGCTGCCCGGCCTGGTTGCTCATCCGACGACCTGCCTCTCTCATCCGAGTGAGTAGCGTGGTCTCGTCCCCCACCGCCGATGGGACCACGGTCGCCCGGCCGGCCGCCAGGGCGGGTTACCCCGAGACGACCCCGATCCGACCCTGGCCCTTCCCGGACTCCAGGCCCGGTGCGCCGGCCGGGCCGGGCCCGAAGTCCCGCACCGCCTCGGTGACGATCGCCTCCAGCCGGGCGTGGTGGGCGCCGCGCCAGTAGGCCTGGCCGCAGTCCTCGCACTGGGCGAAGGCGTCGTAGGAGCGCTCGGTGCCGTCCCGCAGCTGTTCGCGCACCGAGGTCTTGGTGGCGGGACGCAGGGGGCCGTTGCAGGTGGTGCAGCGGGTCCAGGGGGCGAGCGGCGGCGCGAAGCGGGAGAGCACGTCGCGCAGTTGCTCGACGGGGCGGTGGCTGTAGACGTAGGCGCCGGCCCACAGTTCGCGGCGGCGCAGCAGACCGCGGTCGCGGGAGAGCAGGATCCGCTGTTCGGCGGCGGAGCGGGCGGCCAGTGCGGCGTCGCCGATGTCGGGGTTCTCGTAGGCGGTGTCCACGCCGAGCAGGCGCAGCCGGCGGGCGAGGGTGCCGAGGTGGACGTCCAGCAGGAAGCGCACCGGGACGGGCGAGGGCTGCGGCCTGGTCACGGCCCGGACGGCGATCTCCTCGCCGTCGGCCGGCACGTGGGTGTCGGGCACGGCCCGGCCGTCCACCAGCAGGGCGCCGACCTCGGTGAGCGGGACGCCCAGGGACTCGACGACGTGGCCGAGGGTGGAGGTGCCGTCGGTGCGCAGCATGCTGCGGCCCGCCCTCCGGGGCGCGGAGACGAAGAGGTGCAGCTCAGGGGCGAAGTCGAGATGAATCTGAGGTCGGTCCACGTGGCCAGCATGCCAGCGGGCGGCGGGCCGGGACCACCGGGTTACCTGCCCACTCTTCCGGGGGTGTGCCGGGTTGCCTCCGGGCCGCTCCTCGGCTCGGGCCGCTGCCTCGTCCGTCGGGTCGGCCCGCGGCCCGCTCCCCCGGGCCCGGTCGGGAGGTCCGGGGTCAGGCGTCCGCCACCGCCACCGGCAGGGGAGGCACGGGTGGCACCGGCGGTGCCTCCGGCGCCGGTCGGCCGCGGTCCCGGGCCGCCCAGCGGGCGACCGGCCCCGTCGCGCACCCCGCCGCGAGGAAGACGCCGCCGAGGACCAGCCAGCCCGCGAGGCCCCCGTCCAGCAGCAGGGTGGTGAGCAGCAGCGGCCCGAGGGTGCGGGCGACGGCGACACCGGTGCCGAAGAAGCCCTGGTACTGGCCGATCCGCCCGGGCGGGGCGAGGTCGAAGGCGATCTGCCAGCTGCCGGCCGACTGCCGCATCTCCCCGGCCACCTGCAGGACGGAGGCCGCGACCAGCAGGACGGCGACCGCCCAGACCGGCACGGACAGCGCGGACAGTCCGAAGACGGCGCAGGAGCCGAGCAGCAGGAGTCCGGCGGAGCGGACCGCCCGGGCCGCCGGCTCCAGTCCGGTGACGCCGCGGGCCGCCCGCACCTGGAAGGCCAGCACCGCGAGGGTGTTGAGCACGAACAGCGCCGAGCCGAGCCAGCCGATCCCGGGGGCGCGCGCGGCGATCCAGAGCGGGATGATCAGGCTGAGCAGCGGCATCCGCAGCAGCAGCACGGCGTTGACCGCGGTGACGGCGGCGTACCGGCGGTCGCGCAGCACGGCCAGGCGCGGACCGGCGTCGGACGGCCCTGCCGCGGGCGGGGCTTCGGGCAGCCGCCGCAGGACCAGCGCGCCGGTCAGGAAGCCGAGCGCGGTGACGGCGAAGGCGGCCAGGTAGGCGGCGCGGGTGCCGACGCCGAGCGCGATGCCGCCGATCGCCGCGCCGACGGCCAGTCCTCCGTTGAGGGTCGACTGGATGTGGGCGAGCAGCGCGGTCCGCCCGGCGGGCGGCACCAGGGCGGCGACCAGGGCCTGCCGGGCGGCGCTCAGCCCGGACTGCGCGGTGGCGTAGAGGCAGACCGCGAGCAGGAACAGCGGGTAGGAGCGGATCACCAGGAGGGCGGCGACCACGGCCGCGGTGCCGAGCGCGAGCGCCACCGAGGTGCGGCGCGGTCCGCGCCGGTCGGCGAGGTGGCCGAGCGGGACGCCGGCGAGCGAGCCGAGCGCCCAGGCGAGGGTGAGTCCGAGCCCGAGGGCGGTCGGTGACATCCCGACCACGCGGGTGAAGTAGAGGGCGGAGCAGGTGTAGTACGCGCCGTCGCCCACGGCGGCGGCCAACTGGGCGGCCGCGAGGGTCCGCTGGGGCCCGGCGGGCGGCAGCGCGCCCCAGCGGGCGGCTCGTTCGGTGGGCATGCCCCTCCTCCGTTCGTGCGCGGGAGTCATCCGCGTCCCGGACCGGCGGTCACCCGCACGCGTCCGGCTGCGTAAACGTGTTCACGGACCGTCACCCCTGCCCGCGACCGCCGGACGGGCGGTGCGCGGAGCCGGTCTCCCCGGCCTCCGGTTCCGGTGCTCCCCCACCCTACGGAGGAAGCGGCCCAGGGGAACGGTCCAGTGATCAAGGAATTTCCTGGGCCAATCCGGCGGGCCGCCGCACCACCGACCGACCCCTGAACCCTCGTGCGAGGGAGGCCAGTTGGCGTCCGTGAACCGTTCCGGGGCGGCCCTGCCCAACCTTGCCCGCGCCCGCGAAGCGCCGTCCGTACCCGCTCCGAATCCGCCCCCGCCGGCCGCCGCGGAACCGCGATCGGGCAGACCAGGGGCCAACTTTGACCGTGTTGACCCGTCAGTAGCACCCTTTTATGCTCAACGGCGTTCGCGATCCGGCAGCGGGCCGGGGCCGCCCAGCCCGCCCGTTCCGTCGCCGTCCCCGGTTCGAAGGGTGGCCCCCCATCAGCACCTCCAGCGCGCCCCCGGACCTCACTCGCCGGCGGCGCTTCCTCACCTACCTGCTGGCCGCGCCCACCCTCACCGTCGGTGCCCGCCTCGCCGCCGACACCGCCGCACCCGCCACCGCGCAGGCCGTCCCGGTTCCCGTACCGGCCCCCGCCGCGGCCGCCCTCCCGGTCCGTGAGACCGCCCTGCCCCAGCAGCTGATCGGACTGCCCGGCATCCCGGACATCGTCGACCTCGGCGACGCGATGATCATCGCCGGGCTGCCGACCGCCCACCTGCTGGTCCTCGAAGTCACCGCCGCCGGCCGCGCCGTGCTCCACCTGCCACGACTGGAGGTCGGCCAGGGCCTCACCACCGCGATCGCCATGATCGTCGCCGAGGAGCTCGACGCCCGACTCTCCGACGTCGACGTCCCGCTCTCCGACTCCCGCCCCGAACTGCTCTTCAACCAGCTGACCGGTGGCTCCAACTCGATCCGCTCGCTGTACGACCCGGTGCGCGCCGCGGCCGCCGCCGCCCGAGCCCGGCTGGTGACCGCCGCCGCCAAGCGCTGGAACGTTCCCGCGACCACCCTGCGCACCGCCGACTCCGCCGTCCTCGCCCCCGACGGCCGCCGCCTCGGCTACGGCGACCTCGCCGCCGAGGCGGCCGGCGTCGCCGCACCCGCCGTGCCGGCCACCCCCAAGACCCCCGAACAGCTGCGCCTGGTGGGCCGGCCCACCGGCCGGATCGACGCCCGGGACATCGTCACCGGCCGCGCCACGTACGCCGGGGACCTGCAGATCCCGGGCGCCGTACCCACCGTGGTCGCCCGCCCGACCACCGTCAACGGCACCCTCAAGTCCCTGGACGCCTCCGCCGCCCGCGCCATGCCCGGAGTCCTCGGCGTGGTGCGGATCCCGTCCGGGGTCGCCGTCCTCGCCGAGACCTTCGACCAGGCGCTCAAGGCCCGCGACGCCCTGCGCACCACCTGGAACCCCGGTCCGGTCGCCGGCCTGTCCGACGCCGACGTGCGGTCCAAGCTGCGCGCCGCCCACCTGCCGTCCCTGCCGCCGCCGCTGCTCTCCCACCGGGTGGAGGCGGAGTTCGACTTCGCCTTCGTCAACCACGCCCCGATGGAGGTGCTCACCGCCGTCGCCGACGTCCGGCCGAACCGGGCCGAGCTGTGGTTCGCCGCCCAGAGCCCGATCCTCGCCCAGGGCACCATCGCCGCCGAACTCGGGCTGCCGCAGAACGCCGTCACCGTCCACGTGGTGCGCGGCGGCGGCTCCTTCGGCCGCCGGCTGTTCTTCGACGCCGCCCTGGAGGCCGCCCAGGTCTCCAAGGCCGCGGGCCGCCCGGTCAAGCTGATGTGGACCCGCAACGACGACATGCGCCACGGCCGGGTGCGCCCCGCCAGCCACCACGTCATCCGGGCCACCTACGGCCTCGGCCAGGTGTTCAGCTGGGAGCACCACGTGGCCAGCGTCCGGACCGACCTCGGCCACGGCCTCGGCGACATGTTCACCGCCGCGGGCTACAACCTCCCGCTGGCCGGGATCACCGCCTCCGAGCTGTTCTTCCTGCTCACCGAGAAGATCCCGTACGACGTCGGGGTGCCCACCCAACTGCTCGCCGAGGTACCGCTGGAGCTGCACACCGGCAGCTGGCGCTCGGTCTACTCGGGCACCGTCCGGGTCTCCGACGAGATCATGATGGACGAACTCGCCCGCCGGATGGGCCAGGACGAACTCGCCTTCCGCCGCGACCGGATGCGCAGCGCGGCCGGACGGGCGGTGCTGGACGAGCTCGCCCGGCGCGGCGACTGGGGCCGCCCGATGCCCCCCGGCCAGGCCCAGGGCATCGGGTACCACGACGAGCACAGCGCCTGCGTCGCCTACCTGGTCGAACTGGACGCCACCGACCGCGCCGACCCCCGGGTCACCAAGGCCGTCGTCGTCGCCGACGTCGGCCGGGTGATCAACCCCAAGGGCCTGGAGGCCCAGCTCACCGGCACGCTGGTCGACGGCATCTCGGTGATCCTCCAGGCCGGCAACCACCTGGACAACGGAGCCTTCCGGGAAGGCAGTTACGGTGACTTCCACTACGCCCGGCAGCGGCACACCCCGCCGGTGGTCGAGATCCACCTGATGCCGCCGAGCGGACCGCCCGGCGGCGCGGGCGAACTGGGCGTCCCGGCCGCCTCCGCCGCCGTCGCCAACGCCTACGCCCGCGCGACCGGCACCAGCCCGCGCTCCTTCCCGATCGCCTTCTGAACCGGCCTCCCCACCACCGGCCCTTCCGGCGGCCGGCCCTCCGACCACCAGCTGAGGAATCCCGACCCCCATGCCCACCCACACCTTCGTCCTCAACGGGCGGCCCGTCACCGTCGAGGCCCCGGACGACATGTCGCTGCTCTGGGTGCTGCGCGACAAGCTCGGCGTCACCGGCCCCAAGTACGGCTGCGGGGTGGGCGTCTGCCGCGCCTGCACCAGCCATCTGGACGGCCAGGAGTTCCAGCCCTGCACCCGCTCCGTCAAGGACTGCGAGGGCCACACCGTCACCACCATCGAGGGCCTGGCCGACGGCGAGGTCCTCCACCCGGTCCAGGAGGCCTGGCTCGCCTGCGACGTCGCCCAGTGCGGCTTCTGCCAGCCGGGCCAGATCATGACCGCCGTCGCCCTGCTGCGCCGCACCCTGAACCCGACGGACGCGGACATCGACCAGATCCAGAACATCTGCCGCTGCGGCACCTACCCGCGCATCCGCGAGGCCATCAAGCAGGCCGCCGCCCGGCAGACCGCCAAGCCCTGATCGGGCCCGGGCGCCTCGGCGTCGGCCCGGGGCACCCGGGGCGCGCCCGCGCCGACCGGGTCCGCCCGACGCCCGGGTCCGCCCTGCGTGCCGGTCCGCACGGAGCCGGGGTCCGCACGGAGCCGTCAGCCGCCCGTCGGGTCCGCCGCCGGGTCACGGCCGAAGAAGGCCGCGAGCCGGTCGTACGCCGGGGCGTCCTCGGGGACGGCGACGGCGGGACCGAAGGCGTGGTGTTCCTCCTCGGCGCCGCGGTACTCGGGTTTGAGCGCCCCCTCGGCCCAGGCCAGCGCGGCCAGCGCGACCTCGTGGTCCAGGCCCTCGGTCGACTGGCCGGTGGAGTGCGCCAAGTCCCAGGCGTGGACGGCGAATTCGGCGGTCTGCTGGTCCACCGGGAAGCGCGCCGGGAGGGTGCCCGCGCCGGGCACCTCCACAGTGCCGGAGAGGTCCCCGGCCGCGCGCCAGGCGTCGGCCAGCTCCTCCGCCCCGGCCTCGAAGGCGTGCAGCCAGTCCTCCTCGACCCGGTCGAAGGGCTGCGACCAGTCCGGCTGCCCGCCCTTCGCCCGCACGGTGAACTGCCGCAGGTCGTACAGGAGGTGGCTGACCAGGTCGCGGACGTCCCAGGAGCGGCAGGGTGTCGGGTGGCCGGCCAGCTCGACGCCGGTGCCGTCGATCAGCCCGGCGGTCTGGGCGAGGGCGCGGGCGAGCAGCCCGATCGGGTCTTCCGCTGCGGTCATGGCACACCTCTCGGTACGGGTCCCGGTGCGGGAGCGGGTGTCGTGCCGGGCGATCGTAAGCGCGGGCGCCGACCTCCGCCCGGCACGACACCGCACCCGTGACCCGTGCCCTCCGGCGTCAGGCGGCGAAGCCGCCGTCCACCGCCAGCTCGGCGCCGCTGACGTACCGGCCGTCCTCGCCCGCCAGGTAGGCGACGGCGGCCGCGACCTCCGCGCCGGTGCCGAAGCGGCCGAGCGCGGTGAGCCCGCTCTGCAGCTCCGCCGCGGGGCCGTCGACCGGGTTCATGTCGGTGTCGATCGGCCCGGGGTGCACCAGGTTGGCGGTGATCCCGCGCGGCCCGAGCTCCCGGGCCAGCGCCTTGGTCAGGCCGATCAGCGCGGCCTTGCTGGTCGCGTACAGCGTGGCACCGGGGAAGGCGACGCGCTGGGCGATGCAGCTGCCGACGGTGACGATCCGCCCGCCGTCGGCCAGGTGGGCGGAGGCCGCCCGGGCGTACAGGAAGGGCGCGCGGACGTTCACCTCCAGGACCCGGTCGACGTCCTCCAGCGTGAGCTCGCCGATCGGGCCGAGCACACCGACGCCCGCGTTGTTCACCAGGACGTCCAGCCGCCCGTACCGCTCGACGACGGCCTCGACCACGCCCCGCACCGCCTCCGGGTCGGCGCTGTCCGCCCGTACGGCCCAGCCGCTGCGCCCCATCGCGGTGATCTTGGCCGCGACCTCCTCGGCGCTGTCCGCACCGCCCTGGTAGGTCAGCACCACGTCGGCGCCGTCCTCGGCCAGGCGCAGCGCGACCGCCGCGCCGATCCCCCGGCTGCCGCCGGTCACCAGGGCCACCTTGCCGCCGAGGCCACCGAGGCCGTCGCGCACCACCGCACTGTTCATCGCCATATCTCCAGAACTCCTCGTTCCGATCGCGGACATGACTCGATCCTGGCCCGGGGCGTTTCAAACCTCCGGCGGTATTCGGACGTTGCGTTCAACGTTCAACCACCCCTCGCGGCGCTCCCGCACCCCGGCGCGCACCCCGGACGGGCCACGGCGCGACCGGGCACTCGATGGGCCGGCGCGCTTCCACCCGCCGGTGCACGCCGGCCGCCGGGTCGGCTCCGGCGCGGCCCTCCGTCCGCCGCCCGGGAGCGCCGGACGCCGGGGCCCCGGACGCGCCACGGGCCGGACCCGCCGGGGAGCGGCCGGGCCCGCCGGCCCGGGTGCCGGACGGTGCCGGCCCCGGCGCCCTCCCGGAACGCCGGGGAAACACCCCTTGACGGGCCCGTGACGGATCATTGACGGGCCGTTGACGGGCCTCTGGCGCCCCGGGAGCGCCCCGAACGGGTCGAGCGGCCATCCCGGGGCGGGGGTGGCCGCTCGATCGCCCGGCAGGGCCCTGCCGGGCGCCGTCCCGTCAGACGGTCAGCGTCTGGCCCGGGTAGATCAGGTCCGGGTCGTCGCCGATGGTGCGCAGGTTCTTCCGGTACAGGCTGTCCGTGTCGGTGCCGAACTTGGCCGCGATGTCGCTCAGGGTGTCGCCGCTCCGGACGGTGTAGTCACCCGGGGCGGTGTTCTTCGGCGCGGCCGGCGCGGACTGCGCGGGCTTGGCGGAGGGCCGCCCCTGGGGCGCCTGCTGCGCGGCGGCGGGCTTGGCGGCGGGCGCGGCAGCGGGCTTGGCCGCGGGCTTCGCCGCCTTCGGGGCGGGCTTGGCGGGCTTGGCGGGCTTGTCCGCCGTGCTGCCCGAGGTGTCGACGGCGGCCGGGGCGCCGCCCTTGCCCAGGCCGGCCTTCCGCGAGCAGACGGGCCAGGCGCCCGGGCCCTGCGACGCGAGGACCTTCTCCGCGACGGCGATCTGCTGCTCCCTGCTCGCCTTGCTGGCCTGGGGGGCGTACGCGGTGCCGCCGTACGCGGCCCAGGTCGACGGGGAGAACTGCAGTCCGCCGTGGAACCCGTTGCCGGTGCTGGTGCTCCAGTTCCCGCCGCTCTCGCACTGGGCGACGGCGTCCCAGGTCGAGGTGGTCGCGGCGGAGGCCGAGGTGGCCGTGACGAGGCCGGCCACCGGCAGGGCCGCGACGGCGGCGCCCGCGACGACCGCCATCCGCACGCGGCGGCGCTTGGTGCCGGTGGTTCCGGCGGTGTCGGCGGTGTTGTCGGTGGCTGCGGCGGTCTCGTGACGGGGATTCATACAGTTCCTCTCGACAAGTCCCGGGTGGGCATGCGGAACCAGGCCCGGGACATGGGCCGGCAGTCTTTTCGCTCACCTCACTCGACGGCGGCCGGACACGTGTCGGACGTGCCGTGCCGCCCCGGTCACCTCCGCACGCCGTCGGCCTGTTCGAGCCGGCATCGTCGGCGGGCACCGCCCTCGCGCCGCGGGTCAGTCGGCGGGCAGTGCGTCGGGGTGAACCCGGGTGGCGCTCGTTTGCGCCGCCAATGAAGCTAGGGGGCATCACCCGGACGCAGCAAGCAATTCTTGGACGTCGCAGGTCAGTTGACCGTTACCGGCGGTATCGATCAAGAAACCGTGCCCGATTTGAAAGGATTTGACCGAATTTTCAAGATCAAACGGTCAAATTCCGTGCCCTCGCTCACACCTGTCCATCCGAGAAAGCCGGCACACCATCGACGCTGAGGAATCGTCAGCTGACGTACCGTCACCTTCGAACCCGGAGTTCCCGGTTCCGCGCGCCCGTCGAGTGGCATCCGTCACACCCGACACGCACAGCGACCACAAAGGCACGCTCAGCAACGGTCGTCGAGCTCCGCATCCCGCGCCAACAGCGCCGCCTGGACCCGGTTCTCACAGCCCAGCTTGGCCAGGATCCGGCTCACGTACGTCTTCACCGTCGCCTCGCTCATGTGGATCCGCGCCCCCGCGTCGGCGTTGGACAGACCCTCTCCGAGCAGGGCCAACACCTCCAGCTCGCGCGGGGTGAGCACCTCCAGCCGGCGCCGCGCCGCCACCGCGCGGGCGGCCAGCGAGGCACTGCGGCCGGAGGCCAGCGAGTCGACGATGTGCCGGGTGGCGGCCGGCGAGAGGAAGGCGTTGCCACCCGCCGCCGCCCGGACGGCCTGGATCAGCTCGTTCGGCGCGGTGTCCTTGAGCAGGAACCCGGCTCCGCCCTCGGTCACGGCGCGCAGGACGTTCTCGCGCTCCCCGAAGGTGGTGAGGATCAGTGCCCGCGCGCCGGGGGCGGCCTTCGCCAGTTCCCCGAGCGCCGTCAGACCGTCCATCACCGGCATCTGGATGTCCAACAGCACCACGTCCACCCGGTGCGCCCGCGCGAGCTCCAGCGCCTCCCGGCCGTCGGCGGCCTCCGCGACCACCTCGATGTCGTCGGCGGAGCCGAGGATCATCCTGATCCCGGCCCGGATCAGCGGCTCGTCGTCGGCGACGAGGACTCGGATCACGCTGGTCATTCCCCTCGAACGGTGCTTCGGCTGCGGCACCATCCTCACATCCCGGAGCGAACGCTCCGAACCGCCCCGATCCGGACCACCCCGCTCCGAAACCGGCCCGGCCCGCCCCACCGGAGCACCCGCCGGCGCACGGGCGCACTCAGCCCCGGGCCACGTACTCCTGTTTCTCCACCAACGCCCCGTCCCGGAAGCAGAATCGCGCCACGTGGTCCTCGTTCCAGCCGGCCCCGGGCGCACCGCTCAGGACGTACCAGCGGCAGTGCGCGCCCTCCGGCACCTCCGGCCCCGTCCCCTTGTACGTGTCGGTGATGAAGTCACTCCCGCGCGGCAGCGTCTGCAGCACCTCGGACTCCGCGGTGCCCACCCGGATCTGGTCGTACATCGGCTTCTGCAGGGTCGCGTCGTTGGTGCTCTGCACGAAGGCGATCACGCCCCAGACCAGCAGCCCGAGCACGATCACCACGATCGCGACCACCCCGACCGCGCAGCCCATCGCCGGGCTGCGCCGCCCGCGCTTCGGCTCCTCGACGGGCGGCAGACCGTCCACCACCCAGTCCTCCGCGCCGTCCGCCGCCGCGTCCTGCTCCGCCCCCTCGTACGGCAGCACCGCCGCCAGCCGGAAGCCCTGCTCCGGCGTGGGCCCGGCGTGCACCATGCCGCCGGTCAACCGGGCGCGCTCCCGCAGGCCGGTCAGCCCCTGTCCGCCGCTGACGGCCGCGCCCGCGACGGCGCGTGCCCCCACGAGCTCCGGTGCGCGGGCGTTGGTCACCTCCACCACCAGCGCGTCCGGCTCGTACCGCAGCGCGACGCCGATCGGCGCGCCGGGAGCGTGCTTGTGCGCGTTGGTGAGCGCCTCCTGCACGATCCGGTACGCCGCGTGGTCGACCGCGGCCGACAGCGGACGCCGCTCGCCCTCCAGGACGAGGTCGACCTCCGCCCCGGCCGCCCGGGAGGACTCCACCAGCCCCTCGACGCCGTCCACCCCGCCCCGGGCCGGCGTCCCCGCGGCGGTGACCGGTCCGGTGGCGGGCGGCACCGCCGTCGACTCGTCGTGCAGCACCCCGACCACCTCGCGCAGTTCCCGCATCGCCGCGACCGCCGCCTGGCGCAGCACCCCGACCGCCTCGCGCTGCCGGTCGGACAGCGTCCGGTCCACCTCCAGCGCACCCGAGTGCACCGAGATCAGCGCCAGCTGGTGGCCCAGGCTGTCGTGCATGTCCTGGGCGATCCGGTGCCGCTCGCGCAGCCGCGCCTGGTGCACCACCATGACCCGCTCGCGCAGCAGCTGCTCGTTGCGTTCGCGCAGCGCGTCCAGCAGGGCGCGGCGCTGCGCCCGGTAGCGGCCGTAGAGCGCCGGAAGCACGGCGAGCACCAGGAAGAGGCCCAGCGACAGCGGCAGGACCAGCTTCGGCGAGAACGTGATGGCGTCCTTCACCACGCCCGACGCGGTGAACAGCACCCAGCCCACCACGAAGGCGGCGACCATCGACCAGACCCGGCGGATCCGCGCACCGGCCGTCCAGCCCGCGCAGACCAGCATCGCCATCGGCCCGGCCCCGCAGCCGGCCAGGGCCGCCGTGACGACCAGCACACCGGCCGGCAGGCCCTTGCGCAGCACCCACAGCAGCGCGACGGCGATCCCGAACAGCACCGGCGCAACGCCGTCGGACACCAGCTCCACCAACGTGGTGAACCCGCCCATCAGCAGGGCGGCCACCGCCTCGCCCACCACCCGCCGGGGCCGCCAGGGCCCCGGCAGTGCCGTCCGTACCGCCGTCTTCCAGGCCCGCGCGATCGCTTCCACACATCGAGGCTATCGGTCCGGGCGGACGGCCCGCCGTCCTCCTTCGTCTCCGCCCCCGCCGACGAAAGTCGCCTGGTCAGCCGCTCCGGGGCCGCTCGCCCCGCCCGGGCAGAGCTCAGCCGAAGGCCGTGAGCAGCAGCGCCACGTCGTCCACCCGGCGGGTCGAGCCGACCTCGCGCAGCAGCCGCTCGGCCGCCTGCTCCAGCCCCTCCCCCGCCGCGGCCCGGGCCAGCGCGGCCCGCAGCCGGTCCACGCCCTGGTCGATCGCCGCCGCCGGGTCCTCCACCAGCCCGTCCGTGTAGAGGGCGAGCAGCGCGCCGCTGCCCAGCCGCAGCTCGCTGACCGGGTAGTCGGCCCGGTCGACCACCCCGAGCAGCGGCCCGCCCGGGACGTACAGCGCCTCGGCCCGCCCGCCCGGGTGGCGCAGCACCGGCGGCAGGTGGCCGGCCCGGGCGATCCGGGCGAGCCCGGCGGCCGGCGTCAGCCGGACCAGGCAGCAGCTGGCGAGCAGCCCGGGGTCGAGGTCGAGCAGCAGCCGGTTGGTGCGGGCGAGCACCGCGTCGGGCGGGTCGCCGCCGGTGGCGAAGGCGCGCACGGCACTGCGCAGCTGCCCCATCGCGGCGGCCGCGCCGACACTGTGCCCCTCGACGTCGCCGATCACCAGGGTGACGTCCCCGTCGGTGACGATCGCGTCGTACCAGTCGCCGCCGATCTCCATGCCCTGGGTGCCGGGCAGGTAGCGGGCGGTGATCCGGATGCCGGGCACCTCGGGCAGCCGGTGCGGCAGCAGCGCCTGCTGCAGGCCGCGGGCCAGCGCGAACTCGGCGTCGTACAGCCGGGCGCGCTCCAGCGCCTGGGCGATGAAGCCGCCGAGCGCGGTGAGCAGGCCGCGTTCCTCCACGGTGAACGGGCGCGGTCCCTCGAAGCCGATGATGCAGCTGCCGACCGGCCGGCCGGAGGCGATCAGCGGCAGGAAGGCCCAGGCGCCCATCTCGTCCAGGGCCAGGCCGGGATAGGTGGCGGCGAGTTCGCGCACCGACTCGAAGAAGATCGGGGTGCCGGTCCTGAGCGTCTCCGAGCCGGGCACCCGGGTGTCGATCGACAGGCCCTCGAAGGCGTCCAGGAAGCCGTCCGGGTAGCCGGTCTCCAGGAGCAGGTGGAGGTGCTGCTCGCGCACCGCGTAGATGGCGAGCTCCTGGCCGCCGAAGGCCGGCAGGATCTCCTCGGCCACCGCCCGGCAGACGTCCCGCACGGTGACCGCCTCGGTGAGCGCGCTCGCCAGCTGGAGCAGGTGGTGGGTGCCGCCCACGGTGCCGCCGGCCCGGGTGCGGACGGAGGGCGGCGGGGCGGCGGGCGGTTCGGCGGCACCCTCCGGCGCCTCGGCCGCGACCACCCGGCCGGTCACGCCGTGCGCGTCCGGGTAGAGCGAGAAGGCGAGCCAGCCGTCCGGCGGCCGGGCGGCCAGGAAGGTGGTGGGCCGCTGGGAGAGCAGGGCGGCGCGGTAGCGGTTCTCGTAGAAGGGGTCGGCGAGCCAGGGCAGCGCGTCCCAGGGGTGGCGGCCGAGCAGGTCCTCGCGGCGGGCCCCGAGCAGCGGCTCGGCGGCACGGTTGGCGTAGCCGATCCGGCCGTCCGGGTCGAGCGAGAACACGCCCTCGTGCAGCCGTTCGACGGCGGCCGTGGCCGCGGTCAGGGCCCGGACGTCCAGCACCGCGCCGACCAGGTGGGTCCGGTCGGCGGTGATCCCCACCGGCACCCGGGCCCACAGCTCCACCGGGTACGGCAGGCCGTCCGCCCCGAGCACCCGGACCCGGGCGGCGAGCACCTCGCCGCGCTCCAGCGCGATGCGGGCGGCGGCCCGGAACTCCGGCAGGTCGCCGGGGGCGACCCGGCGGTTCAGCGCGGCCACCGTGCCGTCGAACTCGCCCGGCCCGAAGCCGAAGATCTCCCGGAACCGCTCGTCGGCGGCGAGCGCCCCGGTGACCACGTCCCAGTCGAACAGCCCGACCCGGGCGGGCACCGCCGACGGCGGCGGCAGCTCCACCACGGCCACCTCGCCGCCGGGCTCCACCGACTGCCCAGGCTCGGCCAGGCCGGCCAGCTCCTCGCCGAGCCGGGCGGCCGCCTCGGCCAGCCGCCCGACTCCCGCGGGCGGCACCCCGTCGTCCGAGGCGGGCCACAGACCGCTCAGCACCCCGAACCGCTCCCCGCCGTGCGCCACCGGCACGCAGGCGGAGGCGAAGTCGTACGGCAGGCCGACCGCGAGCTGCGGGAAGCGCCGCATGGTGTCCTCGGTGCCGGTCAGGGTGATCACGTGCCCGGTCCGGAAGCAGACCGCGACCGGCAGCGGCCCCGTGGCGGCCACCCGTCGGAACGGGTTCAGCACCGCCGGCGGCACCCCCGCGATCGTGCGCAGCACCAGCGAACGGTGGTCCCGCGAGCGCAGGTGGACCAGCGCGCCGTACGCCCCGGCCGTTCCGAGCACCCGGCGCACCGCCCCGGCGGACAGCTCGTCCCGCCGGTGGTCCGCCCGCCGGGCCGTCTCCCGGACGGACCGCGGTGCCGCCCGGCCCGCCTCCGCGCCGGCACCGGGCTCCCGCGGCCGGGCCGGACCGGGCCGCGCCCCGGGGGCCCCACCGGTCGCGTGCGGATGGCGCATGCTCTTTTGCTACGCCCGGCCCGGGGCGGTGTCAAGGCGAGCCCGCCCCGGCCCCGGGCCGCCCCACCACCCGGTGTGCCCCACCACCCGGTGTGCCCCGCGACCCGGTGTGCCCCGCGACCCGGTGTGCCCCACCGCCCGGTGTACCGCAGCATGGACGGCATGCCGAGCGAATCCCGCCGCACCACCGTGGTCAACCTCAAGGGCCACCGCGACGACCCCGGGTTCCGGGACGTCGTCTACGTCGGCCGCGCCATGCACCGCGGCGGCTGGCACCTCGCCGAGTCCCCGCTGCACTGCCCGTACCACCCGGGCCCCGACCTCACCCGCGAGGAGATGGTCGTCAAGTACCGCGAGCACCTGCTCTCCCACCCCGACCTGCTGGCCCTCGTCCCGCCCCTGCGCGGCCGGCGCCTCGGCTGCTGGTGCGCCCCGCTCCCCTGCCACGCCGACGTCCTCGCCGACCTGGCGGACCACCCGCCGAGGAAGCACTGAGCCCGGCCCCTCACAGCCCGGAGAGGTCCACCTCCACCGGGTAGGGCGCCACGGCCTTGACCGGCCCGGTGAACAGCTCCCCCGCCCGGTACCTGGCCGCGGCCGCGTCCAGCACGTAGGTGTGGACGACCGGCACCCGGCCGGCGGCCTGCTCGACCCGCCAGTAGAAGGGGACGCCCGCCCTGGCGTACTGGTCGAGCTTGACCACCCGGTCGGTGGTCTCCGAGCCCGGTGAGACGACCTCGACCAGCAGCAGGACGTGCTCCGGTCCGGTCGGCGACTCGTCGATCGTGTCCGCGCGGTAAACCACCACGTCCGGCCGACGGTTGTTCAGCGGCACGTCCTGCAGTCTCACGTCGAAGTCGGTGTCGGCGTTCCACTCGACGCCCCCCGCCTCGTCCAGGGCGTTCGCCAGGATCCGGACGAGCCGGTTGTGCCGCCTGGAAGCGCTCGGGGACACGACCACCATCCCGTCGACGATCTCGATGCCCGCACACTGCTCGTCGGTCCAGGAGTCGTACTGCTCACTGGTGATCTGCCGGTGCATCCACTCGGGTGCGATCGGCTCGGCTGTCACGGCGTACCTCCCCCGGGCCGTTGGGCGGGTCTCGTGCTGTCGGCCACAGCCTAGTACGAGCCCTCGTACGAGCGGTGCGGGGACTTCGGACGGTTCGGGGGCTGTTCGATATCCTCCGGGCGGGTGGCGGCGAGGGGCCGCCGGTGGGGAAGCGAGAACCGTATGCAGTCGCCGTCGTCCGAGGGGTCCGCACACGGAGCGTCGTGGCAGTGGGACGAGGGGACGGACGGCGGCGAGGCCTCCGAGGACGTGGTCGCGGGCGGCGGGGAGCGCCCCCGGCCGAGCCGGCGGCAGCTGCTGCTCGGTGCCGGAGTGATCGCTGCGGGCGGGGCCGCCTGGGGCGCGTTCGGCCGTTCGGGTGGCGGTACGGCCCGGCCCGCGCCGGGGCCGACCTCCCTGTCCGGGCCGACGCCGCTCTGGACCTACCGCGGCCCGGCGGCGATGACCCCGGAGCGGTTCGCCACCGGCCTGCCGAGCCGGCCGCTCTACCTGTCCAGGAACGGCCTGCAGGTCCTCGACCACACCACGGGCGCCCCGGGCCGGCTGCTGGTCTTCGACCCGCCGTCCGCCCGGAGCCTGCCCGGCGGCTCCGAGGCTCTCGACCCGGTGGTGCTCGGGCCGGAGCACCTCTTCACCACCTACCAGGGCCACGTCGAGGCCCGCCATTTCACCGACTCCGCCGCCGACTGGAGCCTGCCGCTGCCCGACGAGCTCCAGGAGCAGACCCGGCTGGCCGGCTTCGACCCCCACGACCCCGGCGTCCTCTACGGCTGTTCCTGGGGCCGGCCGAAGTCGGACGGCCGCCTTCCGGCGCACTACCTCTTCGCGCTGCGGGTCACCGACCGCACCCTGCTCTGGTCCGTGCGCACCGAGGAGCAGGAGCTGCCCGTCACGCCCGCGACCCGGACCGGGTTCACCCACCACCTCGCCTGCCTGCGCGTCGTCGCCGGCCGCACCGAGCTGGCGGTCCGGGACGCCGCCACGGGCCGCGAGGTGTGGACGGCCCCCGGCGAGGAGGGCCTGCGCTGGTGCGTCAGCGGCTACAACTCCTTCCTCGTCCCCGACGGCAAGGGCGGCGTGCGCGAGCTGTCGACCGCGGGCGAGCCGGCCTGGTCCCACTCCCCCGCCCTGGGCGAGTCCCGGCGGGCGCTGGCGCCGATCGTGGACGGCCCCCAGCTGTACATCCCGTGGGACGAGGGCCTCATCACCTGCCACGACACCTCCTCCGACGCCGTGCTCTGGTCCTGCCGGCTGCCCTTCCCGCTGGACCGCCGCAACCGCGTGCTGCTCGGCGACAAGACGCTGTTCGTCCCGGGTACGGCCGACGCCGGGGTCTGCGCGGTCTACACCTCGACCGGGGAACTCGGCTGGACCTTCCGCGACTCCGGCCCGGCCAGGGGCGCCTGGACCGTCGCCACCGACGGGGGCCGGCTCTACGCCGGCCACGACGACGTCCTGCACGCCCTCCCGCTCTGAGCCCCCTCGGCCCCGGTGCCTTCGACCCGGAGCGCCCGGAGGGCCCGGAGCGCCCGGGGCGCACCGACGACCGCACGAACCGGCAGGATGGCCCGATGCAGGTACGCCCGATCTCCCCCGACAACCTGGCCGAGCTGCTCGCCGACCGCATCGCCGCCCTGCCCGGGGCCGGCGGCCGGTACCTGCGGGTGGCCGTGGACGGCGCGGCCGCCGCCCGCCCCGAGGCGCTCGCCGACGCGCTGGTGGATCCGCTGCGGCTGCGCGGCCTCCCGGCGCTGCGGGTCTCGGCCGCCGGCTTCCTTCGCCCGGC